>CBEPPX010000043.1:0-9456 GCA_965511205.1 uncultured Ignavibacteriales bacterium
ATCTTCAATAGTTGGTATGCTTTTGTCAGAAAATTTCTCATTAAGAATTTTAACAACTTGTTCGGACAGCTCTTCTGTTTTATCTTTATCTCGACCACCCACGGCAACAACAGCACGGTAAATTGCGTTAGCAATCCTCTTTTTATTAAAAGGTACAATTGCACCGCTTCTTTTTATAACGTAAATTATTTTGTTTTGCATTTTAACTCTCCTGGAAAAGATTATTCGGCAAGCAATTCTTTATAGTTTTCATGTCTCTCAATATATCCCTTTACGTAAGAACAAGTAGGAATGATTTTCAGATTATTTTCCTTTGCATGTTTAAGAGCAAATTTTACTAGCTTTCCTGCAACGCCCTTCCCACGCAGTTCAGGCGGTGTAAAGGTTCTGTATAGATCTATTACATTATCTTTTAATGTGTATTCAACCACTGCTTCATACCCTTCAACATAAGATACGAACCTATTTTGTTCCGCATCGTGTTTTATTTCAAAATCCACTATAAATTTCTATTAATTTTATTTTGATATTACAAAGTTATTATCTTTATCAGAAAATATACTCTTCCCGTTGAAGAAAGAAAACAGGGGTCAGGAAACCGAATTTAAGAGTTCCCTAATTTTCAATTTCTCAACTAAAGAATTATAATCCTTAAAAAGAATACCATCCCATCCTAATGATTTTGCCGCATTTACGTATTCTTCAACATCATCAATAAAAATATGTTCTTCAGAAGGATAACCGGAAGCATCTTCAACAGCTCGGTAAATTTTCTCATCGGGTTTAACTGCTCCAACTTCGTGTGAAAGAATAAGTTTATCAAAATGTTTTAAGAAATCATATTTTTGCCAGCCATACTTTTGATGTATTGAATCAGTGTTGGAGAGTAAGAAGAGTTTATAATTATTATTAAGGATTGGAAGCAATGAAACGACGTCTTCATTTACTCTGAATATATCAGCATAGTAATTACAAAATGTATTTGCATCAATCCGGTTTTCTAAAACATCCAACATCTTATTTACAAATTCCTTTTCTGAAATAAATCCTCTTTCAAAATCGCGGTGGATGCTGTAATTCGATCTGTAATATTCAATAAATTTATTACCAAGCTCAGGCTCAATTTTGTTAATCTTCTCTACCAAGATGTTGTAATCAAAAGGAATAAGGACGTTTCCGAGATCAAATACTATTGCCGAATATTTTCTTTTCGCAGAGTCTGTCAAATTTATTTCGGTATTTCAAAAATTTCATCGCTAATGCCGGTATTCAGCTTTATGCTGCTAACATTTAGTTCCAGTTTTTGCATTCCCATATTTTGTACAATATTAAAAGGAAATTTTAATTCGTCAACTTTCCTGTAATCGGAGTAAAAAGATTCGTGCTCAAATAAACCCTGTTCGGTATGAAGCTCTTTAATTTCTTTTATTTTAAAACCTGCTTCGATACTGTAATATTGCTGCCATCTTAGTCCTGAAGGCAAAACCATCTTTACTATGTAGCAATCAATGCTGTCAACCTGTTCAATCCCAGCTAAGCTTATCTTAAGTCCGTAAGATTCCGGGTCGAGCAGCAGGTTCATAGTTGCTTCAACTTTAAGTTTTTCAAGTTCTTTTTTTTCAATCTCAATATTATTATCTCCAATAACCATCATCCCGCGTTCGCCATCGAAATAAACATTCTGTTTCATTTCGCCAACTTTTATTTCCTGGTAAAGCTTAGCAGGGATTTTCTGCTTAACAAGGATAGTTAAATTTTGTCCCATTGCAGTTCCGCGCATTATTGTTGTGCGGTCTTCAACTTCTGCAAAAAGATCTCTGCCGCCAATTGCTTCCAGGTACTTTTCAATCACCTCGTACGCGGTTAAACCAAGTGAATCTTCTATAGAATGGTCAGTTAAGATTAAATCTTGCGATGAACTCGTACTATCCTGCAAGTTGTTTGCATAAGAATTAATATTTATTGATATGAGAAAAAGTATTGCGTAAAGAGTGATATTTTTCACACACATTGTAATCTATCCTTTATAATTTCTTCTTCAGATTTATTAGATTTGGTGTAAACTTAATCATATTTAATCGAATTTTTACATTTAGCAAACTGGAAAATATTTTTATAACACATTGCATAGTAAATATTTATTTTTTGAATTGCAGCTTATCACCTAACAGAAAAGCCAAATCAAGATCATCATGAAAAAAATATTATTAATTGGAGCCGGAAGAACAGCATCATCTTTAGTTTCTTATCTTAAAGAGCTTGCTGCAGAAAAGGATTGGGAAATAACAGTGGCCGATCAATCACTTGAACTTGCAAAACAAAAAGCAGGCAATCATCCGAAAATTAAAGCAATCAAGTTTGATGTATTTAATGATGAGCAACGAGAAACCGAAGTATCTGAAGCAAATGTTGTTATTTCGCTCCTTCCGGAGGCACTTCATATTCACCTGGTAAAGGATTGTATTAAACATAAAGTACATCTTTTAACTGCTTCGTACGTTTCCCCCAAAATGAAATCTTATCATGAAGAGGCGCAGAAAAGAGGAATAATATTATTGAATGAAATGGGATTAGATCCGGGAATAGATCATATGGAAACGATGCGGATAATAAATGAAGTGAAGCAAAAAGGAGGAAAGATTACATCGCTCCGTTCTTTTGGCGGTGGTTTAGTTTCTCCACAATGTGACGATAATCCCTGGGGTTATAAAATAACATGGAACCCAATGAATGTTGTAACTGCCGGAATGCCAAGCGCAAGATATGTTAAAGATGGTAAGTTGAAGATTATTCCCTACAACCGTTTGTTTTTAAATACCGAAATTGTTGACATCCCGGGATTGGGAAGGTACGAAGCTTACCCGAACAGGGATTCTGTAAAATACCGCGATATTTATCATCTCCCGGAATTAAAAAATGTTTACCGCGGATCTTTAAGGAAGATTGGTTATTGCTCTGCCTGGAATGCTTTGATTAAAATTGGTCTTACAGATAACAGGTATGATATTCCTGATTCTCATATGCTAACCTACAATGATTTTGTTTCAATTTATCTTAGCAAAGGAACGGGACAAACAACGGGAGAAGCTCTTCTGGAACTGCTTGATGAATCAGCTGGCAGCCCCATAATGAAAAAGATAGAATGGCTTGGATTGTTAAGTGATAAAAAGGTGAAAGTTAAAAATGGAAAACCCGCAGAAATTCTGCTCGATTTACTGCTTGAAAAATGGGAATTTCAAAAAGATGATAAAGATATGGTAATATTGCACACAGAAGTAGAGTATGAGCTTGAAGCAAAGACAGAAAAAATAGTTTCTTCAATTATTGTTTATGGTAAAGACTCAACAAATACTGCCATGTCCGCTACTGTAGGGCTGCCGCTTGCAATAGTTACAAACCTGGTGCTGGATGAGAAAATTAAGGAGAGGGGAGTGATGATTCCAATTTATGAAGACATATATAAACCGGCGCTGGCAAAGCTTGCTGAGTTTGGTATTAAACCAACTGAACAGGTTTTAATGACAGCTAATAATTAATTCAATTTTCTGTTTCTAAAAAGCTGTTCATGTATGCAAAATTTTCAGTAAACCTTCCTTGCCACATTATTACTGCACGTTTAATTTCATCCGGTAATTGTGCCTCAGCCAAAGTACCCTCGTAATTTGCTTTAACAATATCCTCAAGAAATGGAGACAAGTCATCACTGAATTGCTGTGAAGCATCATAGGAAAACTCACAGGGTAAATTAGTAACTGCCATTACAGCAATGCCATCACCTTCAAACCCATCTTTATTTTTTTTTGTTAACGGATTGTAAATGTAAACCGGGTTATCAATCCAGGTTTCTTTCGAAAACTCAATTGAACCATTTGGGTCGCAGGTAATATCGCCGATAACTTTTAACACCTTACTATCAGCATAGATTTTTTTCATTAGCGCTTTAGTTACTGTCCTGGGAAACTTAGGTGACCAGATTATACAGTTCATCAAAACTGTAACGTACGGTAAAACTTTATCAAGATTTGATTCGAAGTATTCCGGGTTATTAAAATATACTTGTTGTTTATCTCTAACACTAAGCAGGTCAAAATCAACTTTAGAAAAGTCACTTTTTTCTTTCAACCTGTAAATCTCTTCTATATCAATATGAAGTGCATATAGTTTTTTCCTGGAACCGGTTTCATAAACTTCATTTAATTGATCGATGCCGATATCTTCATGTGGTAAAATATTAAAAAGTTCGCGAGTACCTTGCGCCGTATTTCCTTTACCTAAAAAGCAAACAATTACAGGAGATAAATTTTCAGGTGTTCCATTCGTTTCAATCTCTTTTGCAGTTTGTGCAAAACTATTTTTGGCTTTATCCAGGTGTTTTTCTTCAATTGCCTGTTGAAGATCTTCGAATGGATTTTTAAGATCATTCAGTGTTAACCTTTTTCCCAAAGTCCACAAAGCATCAACCATCCCTGCATATCCGGCAATATATGTGAATGCAGTAATCAATCTTATATTGTTATCATTACTGATGAGCTCATAATCTATAACCGTTACTTTATTTACATTTAAGGCTTTTAGCATCTCGCGGTTTTTTATTTGCCCTTTATGTGAATGTGAAAAAAAGAGGTAAGCTTTATTTTCTAAAATTCTGTCGAGGTCAATCTCTTTTAGTCCAAAAATAACATTTGCTTCAGTCAGGTCTTCGTTAATTTCGGCACCAACTTGTTTATATAATTCATCGGCAAATACACGTTTAACTTTTCCTGTTTCAGGATGAACAGAAGACTGTACAATTAGGTTATGTCCCCATTCTACAATTTGTTTTGCATAACCCGGAGTAACAGCAACACGTTTTTCTCCCTTTTTAGTAATTCCTTCGCGCATTATTCCGACAGTGTTTTTCATTTATAATAAATTGGTAGTTTCATTTTTGAGAAAATCAGATAATCAATATAATTATTAAACAAATGAATTAATACATGTTTTAAGCAATCTTGAAAATGTTCATCAATCATAGAGACCATTTATCTAATTCTTTTTTTATCAAAATAGAATTTCTTTATTATTGGAGCAATTATTAAAAATTATTTTCACCCTGTTATGCAAAAGATCTTAAGCACTATCTTTATCCTTGTATTCTCACTCACCGTATTGGCTCAGCAATATAATGTAGAAGGCATAGTTACAGATCATCAAACTAAAAAAAGTTTAAGTTATGCTAACATAAGAGTTGCCGGTACAACAACCGGCACAGCAGCAAATCTTGAAGGAAATTTCGAACTAAAATTAAAAGCCGGAAGTCATGTTTTAGTAGCTTCTTATATCGGTTACTATTCTGATACTGTATTAGTTGATCTGAACGAAGATATCACAAACCTTACTTTTAAACTTTCAAAGACCGAAATACAATTACCTGAAGTCGTGATTCTTCCGGGAGAAAATCCTGCTCTTGAAATCATCAGGAAAGCTATTGAGAAAAAGAATGAGCGCAATGAAAAGCTTAATAGCTATGAATTTGAAGCATACACCAAGGGAGCTGTTAGAACTGAAGAAGATTTTTCTGCAAAGGGAAATTCTGTTGGCTTGGGATTAGGAGCCAGCGATACAACCGAATTAAAGATAACCGGGATTTTGGAAAACCAGAGTAGAGGTTACTATAAAAAACCGGGTAACTACAAAGAAATAATTCTTGCACGAAAACAAAGCGCGAACTTCCCACCATCTATCAATACGCTTACAGGTGGAAGAGTAATTCAAAATTTTTATGATGATGATGTTAATTTTTTTGGAATAGATTTACCCGGACCGCTTTCTGATGACGCCATTAGTTACTACTATTTCTATTTAGAACGGTTTGTGGCTATGGATAATATTAAAGTCTACCAGATTCACATTGCACCTGATGATCCGGCTGATCCGGGCTTTGAGGGAAGCGTATTTATTACAGACAGCACATACGATTTAATAAAGGTTGATCTTCGTTTAAATCGCTCTGCAAATCCCGGCGGAATATTCGACACTATTAATGTCTTTCAGCAATTTGCAAATTATGATGAAATTTATATGCCGGTGGATTACAGGTTGTTCCTTAAGGCAAACTTTTTAGGTTTAGCAAGGTTAGGCTTTGAACTTAACTCGGTTCTTTTTGATTATAAGATTAATCCTGTTATTGATGAAAATGAGTTCAGTAAAGCCATTGTTACTGTTCTGGTGGATGCAGATAAAAAAGATTCGCTTTACTGGCTTTCGACTCAGACAATTCCGAATACCGACGAGGAAGATTTGGCTTACAGGCGAATAGACAGCATAAGCCTGGTTCCGGTTTCATTCTGGGATAGGTTCGAAATACTTAGTACCAGGACAAATTTCTCAGATAATTTTGCAATAAACGCACCGCTTAATTTTTATCACTTCAACCGCGTTGAGGGACACGCATTAAAACTTGGCTTTTATTTGGATGAATATTACGAACGGCGATTAAATTCAAGCTTAGAATTTAATTACGGATTTTCCGATAAGAGATTTAAGACAGATTTCTCAGCCGAATTTTTGCATGGCGATTACAGAACAACCAGTATAAGATTAAACGCGTACAATAAATTGAATGTTTTATTTGGTGGTTCAATAGCTTACTGGGATTTAACTGCATCTTTGCTGGCACTGCTTAATAAAGAAGAATTCAGAGATTACTACTACTCGAATGGTTTTGATATTGAAATAGAGGGTGAGGTATTTCCAATCCTCTCATTGAGAACAGGGTTTATGAACCATACAGATAAGAGTGCTCAGAATAACAGTGATTTTTCCTTCTTCAGAAAGGACAAGTCTTACAGGGAAAATCCTACAATCTACGAAACAAAAATAAATGCACTTACAGCTGGATTTGATTTAGATTTAAGAAATTATATTGAAGACGGCTACTTCCGGAGAAGAACTTCTTTCGGGCGCTCGTATATTTTATTTTCAGGCGATGTTACTTACTCCAGCAAGAATTTGCTAAAGAGCAATCTTGATTTTACTACATACGAACTGAGAATAAACAGCTTCCTAAGAACATTCCGTTCTGCTTTTATGAGGTTTAGGGTTTACGGAATGTATAATAATGGCACTTTGCCTTACCAGGATATGTATGCATTACCGGGAAATATAAACCTTATCTCAAAACAATATACTTTCCGTACCTTAAGAGTAAACGAGGTATTTGGCGAAAAATTGGTTACGCTAAACCTTGGGCACAACTTTGGAAGTGAGTTATTCAGAATGCTTAATATTCCGTTGCTGAAGGATTGGGATATTACACTTAATACGTTCTTTAACGCTGCGGTTTCAGAAGTAGGGCAAAAATCAGCTGAACTGATACCCATAGAATTAAAATCTTTTCCCCATCCATTTTACGAAATTGGTTTCGGAATCGGGCAAGGCATATTTCCCATTCAATTAGAGTTTGCATGGAAACTGAATTACAGGGAAAGTAATACTTTTGTGGTGAGTATAAATACTTTTGCTTTTTAAACCTACGAAACGAATACAGCACTCTACTTAATTAAGAAAGGTTTGAAAAGTAATTCATTTTAAACATAGCTGTGCTGTTAACCCCAACCAATTATTTATTCAGCACTTTTGGAAAACAAAAGAAGAAAATAATCTAATTCTACGCGGGACAATTCAATATATAAAAAGCGCTTATTCGAGCGCTTTAAAACTGCAACTCAGCCAAAAATTTTAATTAGTCTTTTGGTTTCGCTTCATTAACAACAATGTTCCGACCATTAAGATCTGAACCGTTCAATGCTTCGATTGCTGCACTTGCTTCAGAATCGGATTCCATTTCAACAAATCCGAATCCTCTCGACCGACCAGTTTGACGATCTGTTACCACTTTGGCAGACACTACGTTTCCGTATGCCGTAAAAGCTTCTTTCAAAGCTTCATCGTTTACTGCCCATGGGAGTGATCCCACAAAAAGCTTAGTACTCACTAACTTTACCTCGAAAAATAATTAAAGAACTTGCGGTAACTATTACCGTCATTAAATATATAATTATTGCTATTGAAAACAAAGCTATACAAGTTAAATTATTGTTATAAGTAATTAACTTGAAGAAACAATTTTAATTGCATCGGAAAGATCGTTGGCAGATTTAATTTTTAGTTTTTGGTAAGAAGAGCTTTCTTTATAATTATCCCCGGGTACTATTATTCTATTAAAACCAAGTTTTTCTGCTTCTTTAATTCTTTTTTCAATATTGCTAACACTTCTTATTTCCCCGCCCAATCCCACTTCTCCGATAATAACCGTGTTGTTATCAATTGAAAAATCTTTCAAACTGGAAACGATACTGCAGCAAACGGCAAGATCAACTGCTGGTTCGAAGATGCGCACTCCGCCAGCCATATTTATAAATACGTTATGTGATGAAAGTTTTAAGCCGGATCTTTTTTCAAGCACAGCTAAAAGTATTGAAAGACGCCTCTGATCGAACCCGGTTGAAACTCTCTGAGCATATCCATAATTAGAAGGAGTTACAAGTGCCTGCACTTCCAGCAGTATTGGTTTAGTTCCTTCTATGCTACAGGTAATCACCGATCCGGAATTGCGCCTATTTCTTCCGCTTAAAAAATACTCGCTGGCATTTTTAACTTCTCTCAAACCATCTTCATGCATTTCAAATATGCCAAGTTCATTTGTGCTGCCAAACCTGTTTTTAGCTGCTCTTAAAATCCTGTAAGAGTGATGCGACTCACCTTCAAACTGTATAACGGTATCAACTATATGTTCCAGTAACTTTGGTCCGGCAATCATTCCTTCTTTTGTAACATGCCCAATTATTATAACTGAGTAGTGTTTCTGCTTTGCCTCTCCCATCAATAACGAGGTACATTCCCTAATCTGTGTTATAGTGCCCGGAGAGTTTTCAAATTCACTACGGTACATTGTTTGGATTGAATCAATAATAACAACAGATGGTTGAAGCTGGCTAATAGCTTTTAGAATATGACTCATATCGGTTTCGGCAAGTATGTAAAGCTCATCGGCTTCAAGTTTTAAGCGGGTTGCTCTTAATTTTAATTGCTGTGCAGATTCTTCTCCTGTTACAAAGAGAACTTTCCTATTTAAACTTGCTGCCGCCTGCATTGCAAGTGTCGATTTTCCAATTCCCGGATCTCCTCCCAGTAAAATCACCGAACCCTGCATTATGCCTCCGCCAAGCACCCGGTCGAACTCAGCAATACCTGTTTTAAATCGTTCCTCTTCTTTGGTGCCAACATCATTGATCTTTTTTACTTCTACTTCACCGGAAAATGCTGCTGTTTTTCTTTTATTCTTTTCTATAATCTCTTCTGTAAAGGAATTCCAGCTCTCACATTCCGGACATTTGCCTAACCACCGAAGAGATTCATACCCACAGCTTGAGCAAATGTATTTTATCCTTGTTTTAGACATAAAGAAATTTTATC
>CBEPPX010000044.1:0-9418 GCA_965511205.1 uncultured Ignavibacteriales bacterium
GAAAAAGAATTGCGGTTATTAATTGATCAGCTTTTTGCAACATCGATGCCGTACGTTTGTCCGCATGGCAGACCTGTTGTTGTAAAGATATCTTTAAATGAGTTTGACAGAAGGTTCGGCAGGACTTAATTTTGAATAAATTATTCAATAAATTGGAAACAATTTAAAAAGGTATATAAATGATTGATAAAAAATATTTGGAAACCAGGGTTGAATATAATGATAAGGTGAAAAACGCTAAGACAACAGGAATGAAGTTTACTACTGTTAGCGGTGAAAATATAGAAGGTTTATACGGACCGGATGATATTGAAAACATTAATTACCTTAGCGAGATAGGTTTCCCCGGTGAATATCCTTACACACGCGGTATCCATCCAAACGGTTACAGGGGCAGGATATGGACGATGCGGCAGTTTGCCGGTTTCGGAACTCCTAAAGACACAAATGAACGGTTTCATTATCTGCTCGATCATGGGCAGACAGGTTTGTCAGTTGCTTTCGATCTGCCCACTCTTATGGGTTGGGATGCTGATTCTCCATCAAGTGAAGGTGAAGTTGGAATTTGCGGTGTTGCAGTTTCTTCTCTTAAGGATATGGAAATTCTTTTCGATAAAATTCCTCTTGATAAAGTATCAACCTCTATGACAATCAACTCACCCGCAGCAATGATATTTGCATTTTACCTTGCAATTGCGGAGTTACAGAGCGTAGATTTCAAAACACTTAGAGGAACTTTGCAGAACGATATTCTTAAAGAGTACATTGCCCAAAAGGAATATATTTATCCGCCAAAACCTTCAATGCGCATTATTACAGATATGATTGAGTTCTGTACGAATGAAGTTCCACAATGGAATCCGGTTTCTGTTAGCGGATATCATATACGCGAAGCCGGCTCAACAGCAGTGCAGGAACTTGCATACACGCTTGCTGATGGTTTTGCATATATAGAAGCTTGTATTGAAAGAGGATTGGATGTAGATGCATTTGCTCCGCGAATTTCATTCTTCTTTAATTCTCATCTCGATTTTTTTGAAGAGATTGCTAAGTTCAGGGCTGCCAGAAAAATTTATGCAAAACGTATGAAAGAAAAATACGGTGCTAAAAATCCACGTTCCTGGTGGTTAAGATTTCATACCCAAACTGCGGGTTGTACTTTAACTGCACAACAGCCGGAAAATAATATTGTAAGAACTGCTTTCCAGGCACTTGCCGGTGTACTGGGTGGAACACAATCACTTCATACAAATTCGATGGATGAAACTCTTGCGTTACCAAGCGAAAAAGCCGCTAAGATAGCTCTTAGAACACAACAGCTAATTGCTTATGAAACAGGAGTCATAAATACAGTCGATCCATTGGGCGGAAGTTATTTTATTGAAGCATTAACTGATAAAATGGAAAAAGGTGCTTACCGGATTTTCGAACAGGTAGATGCGATGGGCGGCGTAATTCCCGCAATCGAAAACGGTTATTTCCAGAAGGAAATTGCTGATGCTGCTTACCGCTACCAGAAGGAACTTGAAAGGAAAGAAAAGTTTATTGTCGGCGTAAATGAATTTGTTGAAGATAAAAATAAAATCGAAATACCGCTGCTATCAATTTCTCCAAAAGTTGAAATTGAACAAAAGAAAAGGATGGCTGAAATAAAGCAAAGCCGTAACCAGCAAGCTGTTGAAGAGTGTTTAAAGGAAATTAGAGAAGCAGGGGAGAACGGCACTAACCTTATGCCTGTATTTATAAAAGCAGCTCATAATTATGTAACTTTAGGCGAGATGGTCCACGAACTGAAAGCGATATTCGGTACTTACGAAGAAATAGCAGTTTTCTAATGTTACTCAATTATCTTAAACTGATCCGGGTTCGGCAATGGGTTAAAAACGTTTTTGTTTTTGTTCCTATTCTCTTCTCTCATAACCTGTTTGAAAGAGAATATTTTTTAACTACACTATTTGCCTTCTTTGTTTTTTCACTTGCCTCAAGCGCCATTTATGTAATAAATGATTTAATCGATATTGAAGCAGATAGGGCACATCCCTTAAAGAAAAACCGTCCCCTTCCTTCTGGTGCTATAACCAAACTCAGAGCGGTTATAACATTTATGGTTATTCTAACAGTAGTAGGTGTGCTACTTCCAAATTTTAATTACATTTTTATAATTTGTGTTGCTGCGTTTATTGTTCTAAATATTCTTTACACATTTTATTTTAAACATATTGTTATCCTTGATGTTTTTAGCATTGCAGCAGGTTTCACATTAAGGGTGCTTGCAGGTGCTTTTGTTATAAGCGTTCCTATTTCCAGCTGGCTAATATTAACAACAATGTTCATATCACTTTTCCTTGGTGTTATGAAAAGACACTCCGAACTAACATTAACACCGGAAAATGCAAAATCATCCAGCAGGAAAGTTCTTGCAGAATATTCGCTTAACTTTGCTGACCAGATGGCTACGGTTGCTGCTGCAGGTGTTATTATCTGTTATGCACTCTATACTGTTGCTGCCAGAACTGTTTCGGTTTTTAGTACAGAGAATCTTATTTACACAACACCTTTTGTCGTATTTGGAATTTTCAGGTATATGTATCTTGAATATAAAAGCAACAGCGGAGAGAACACTACAAAGGTTCTTGCCACCGATTCAGCAATGATAATTACAGTTGTGTTGTATATCATTACAACAGTGCTAATTATTTATCACGTCATTTAACAATGAAGATGAAATCATTACATCTCATTTTAGCAACCTTTATGCTCATTGCGTGTGCATCTACAAAAACAGGTGAAGAAACGCTTCAACTAGATATTGAAGTAAATGATCTTCACAGCTGGCTTAATCTTATGCCGGGAAGTCCGGGTAAGTTCCATTTGCTTGGCGAATTGAAAATAACAAATCCGGGCAGTGAAATTATTGAAGAGCTTAAGCTCAATAAAATAATAATCTATTCTAATAAAGAATTAGTTTATTCATTTTATCCTTTCTTTAAGCTGAAGGATCTCTCCGGAGTGAATTCCATTGAGCCCGGCAGCAGTAATGAATATGTTTTTGGAGTTGAATCGGGGTTAAAAGTTGATGAACGATTAATGGCAAATAATCTTATTAATATAACAATGAAATTTATCAGCGGTTCAGAATTTTATCAGCTGAATTTAAATGATATAATTGTTGAACAGGCATATTAATTTATGATTGAACAATTTATTCTGCTTGTAGTTTTGCTTTTACTTAGTGGGTTCTTTGCAGGAACCGAGCTTGCTTTTATTGTTGCCAATAAACTTAAAATTGAAGTTAAAGCAAGGCAGAAAAAACTTACCGCAAAAAACGCATTATATTTTATAAATCACCCGGAAACTTTTTTCTCAACAATCCTTATAGGTAATAACATTGTTAACGTTGCACTTGCATCACTAAGTGCGGTTTTTCTTGCAGCACTATTTGGTTTAAGCGATTTAAACATTCTTATTATCTCAACTTTTTTTATCCTCCTGTTCGGAGAAATTATTCCAAAATATTTTTCAAGAGAACTCTCAGACAGGGTTGTGCTTTTATCTGCAATTCCGTTAAGAGTTGTATTTTATTTGCTTTATCCGTTTGTAAAACTTTCTTCATTGCTATCTAAAAAACTAACTCAGGCCTCAAGTATATCAGCAGATTCTATGAGTCATCTTTTCGACAGGGAAGATGTTAAAGCTTTGGTAAAAGAGAGTAAGAGAGCCGGGGTCGTGGATAAAAAGGAGAGCAATATAATTGAAAAAGTTATTGAACTTGGTGAGCAGCGTGTTTATGGAGCGATGACCCCGCGTACAGATATTATAGGAGTGGAAATTTCAGATAACATTGATGATGCAATTTCAACATTTATTGATTCTGGATTTTCTAAACTTCCTGTTTACAAAGAAAACCTGGATAATATCAAAGGTATCATTCTTGTAAAAGATATTTTCAAATCACCTGCTGATATTAAAAGCATTTTAAGAGATGTAAGTTTTATACCGGAAACCAAAAAAAGTTTTGAAGTATTAAATGAATTTCTTGAAAACAAAATTTCTATTGCAGTAGTTGTTGATGAACATGGCGGAACCGCAGGTATTGTTACGATGGAAGATATTCTTGAAGAATTATTTGGTGAAATAAAAGATGAATTTGATGTTGAGGAAGAGATATGCAGAAAAATAGCCAATAACACTTACATTGTTAGCGGCAAAGTAGAAATCGATTTACTTAATGAAAAATATGAACTTAATATTCCTGGTGGGGATTATGAAACTATCGGAGGGTATATTGTTTCCGTGCTTGGCAGTATACCGGCACAGGGGGAGAAGGTGAAGATTGATAACTTTGAATTTCTCATCGCCCGTGCATCCGCACAAAAAGTTGAAGTAGTAAAACTCACCCACCTTCCGGAATAAACTAATTGAAAGATCACCAGGTAATTTTATTTGATGGGGTTTGCAATTTTTGCAATTACTGGGTGAATTTTATTTTAACAAAAGATAAAAATGATTTGTTCAGGTTTGCTGCCTTACAATCTGAAGCAGGACAAATACTTTTATTAAATCATGGATTAGAGAATACGGATTTCGATACTTTTATCTTAATTGATGATGAAAACTACTTTACAAAATCTACTGCTGCATTAATGATTGCTGGAAAATTAAAAAGTGTTGTAAGATTATTTTATCCTTTCATCTTTCTGCCAAAATCCATTAGAGATTTTTTTTATAATCTAATTGCTAACTACAGGTATAAGCTTTTTGGGAAGAGAGAGGATTGCAGAATCCCAACCAACGAGGAGAGAGGAAAGTTTTTGGATTAGAATTATTACCCCGTATCCAGCATCCATTGTCAAGTATCCAACCTCTTTGTCCCTTCCCCAATTTTCTCTTAAATTTGTACCCTTGATTTCAGAAAAGAGTGAGCATAGCGGGATTGTTAAAATTTACGAGTGAAGCAAAAGATAGTAACAGCAAAGCACGAGCAGGAAATTTTGAGACCGCTCATGGTAAAGTTGAAACTCCTATGTTTATGCCGGTTGCCACACAGGGAACGGTTAAAGCTGTAAATCAAAATTACCTTGAGCGGGATATAAAAGCTCAAATTGTTCTTTCAAATACTTATCATCTTTATTTAAGACCCGGAACAGAAATTCTTGAAAATGCCGGTAGTTTACACAAATTTATGAATTGGGAAAAACCGATTCTTACAGACAGCGGAGGTTACCAGGTTTTCAGCTTATCCGATCTGCGAAAAGTTAAACCTGATGGAGTTGAGTTCAGTTCTCATCTTGATGGTTCAAAGCATTTCTTTACTCCACAAAAAGTGATTGAAATACAAAGGAGCATTGGCTCAGATATAATGATGGTTCTTGATGAGTGTACACCTTACCCTTGTGAATATGATTATGCAGTTAATTCTACAAAGCTTACAAGCAATTGGGCTGCACTGAATAAAGTAGCTTTTGAAAAAACAAAACCGTTATATGGAAAAAAGCAATACTTATTTGGAATTATACAGGGAAGTGTTTATAAAGATTTGCGCGAACGATCTGCGAAAGATATAGTAAGTTTGGATTTTGATGGCTATGCAATTGGCGGACTTGCTGTGGGTGAACCTACAAAAGAAATGTATGAACTGACTGACTTCACTACTGATTTTATGCCTGAAGATAAACCGAGATATTTGATGGGAGTTGGCAGACCGGAAAATCTTCTTGAATCAATTGAACGAGGTATAGATATGTTTGACTGCGTTATGCCAACACGCAATGCAAGGCATGGAGTTCTCTTTACCTGGAACGGCGTAATTTCAGTAAGAAATTCAAATTATAAAGATGATTTTACAAAGGTTGATGAAGATTGCGATTGTTATACCTGCACGAATTATTCGAGGGCTTACTTAAGGCATTTATTTAATGCAGGCGAAATTCTGGCTCTCGAATTAGCAAGCATTCACAATTTGCATTTTTATCTTGAGTTAATGAAAACTGCACGGGAGAAGATAAAAGAAGGTATCTTTGTAGAATGGAAAAATGAAATTGTTAATAAAATATCAATAAAAAATAATATTAATCCGGAGGAATAATTGGAACTACTATTTGCAATGGGTCAGCAGGGCGGTGAAGGCGGAAGCGGAAGTTTAGTAAGTACGCTTATAATGTTTGGTGCTATCTTTTTAATCTTCTATTTTATGATAATAAGACCGCAGCAGAAGAAATCCAAGGAAAGAAATAAACTCCTATCTAACCTTGAAAAAGGTGATAAGGTTATTACAAGCGGGGGGGTTCATGGTATTATTGCAGGGCTGGATGAAAAAACCGCTCTCCTGCAGGTTAGCGATAACCTTAAGATGAAGGTTGAAAGATCTGCTATTACTACAGTTACAGCTAAAAAGGGAGAATAATTTAACTTGTAACTGCAGGTTTTAAGCTGTGCAATTTTGTGGCTTTGGTTAAAGCGATATACTTTAGCTAAAGCCATTTTTGTTTTATAAATAATAAGGTTTTTATTTACGGGAGATAAATATATTTTTGTAATTGATTAGTTAGTTTAACAGCCTTGTGCTGTAAAAGACTTCTCCAAAAAATTACTTTTTATTAATCGGAGTGAAATTGAAAACCTCATTAAAATTTATTATCATAATTCTCTTTTTAGTAAGTTCATCACTAGCACAACAAAAAGTTTACGTAGCTTTTATTGAAGGAGATATCGATTTAGGTCTTGCTCCTTATGTATCGCGTGTTGTTTCTGATGCAGAAAATGCTGGAGCTGATGCAATCATTTTCAAGATAAATACTTTCGGCGGAAGGGTAGATGCCGCCACTCAAATAAAAGATGCAATAATTGGGACTGATTTGCTTACCATCGCATTTATTAATAACCGTGCTATTTCTGCTGGTGCACTAATTGCTATTTCGTGTGATAAAATTGTTATGGTTCCTGGAAGCTCTATAGGCGCCGCTACTGTTGTAGATCAAACAGGTGAAAAACAAAGTGAAAAGTATCAATCCTACATGCGCTCCGAGATGAGATCTACTGCTGAAAGAAATGGAAGAAGAACCGATATTGCTCAGGGAATGGTTGATGAAACATTTACAATTGAAGGGCTTGTTGATTCCACGCAGCTTGTAACTTTAACAGCTAATGAATCCTATAAATACGGGATAGCGGACACTTTACTCGAAAATATGGATGAAGTGCTAAGGTATTTTGATCTCGCTGGTGCAAAATCGGTTGTAGAACGCTCTAACTGGGCAGAAGATGTAGTAAGATTTCTTAACAATCCTATCATTTCATCAATCTTAATTATGATAGGATTTTTTGGTTTGTTTGCCGAAATAAAATCCCCCGGCTGGGGTGTACCCGGCACTGCTGGGGTACTTGCACTAGCTTTATTTTTTGGCTCATCATATATTCTACAGCTTGCTTCAATTGTTGAAATACTTATGTTTCTGGTAGGGTTAGGTTTAATTTTACTTGAAGTGTTTGCAATTCCCGGATTTGGCATTGCAGGTATTGGCGGAATTTTACTTATCATTGCATCGCTCTTCCTGGCATTGGTTGGAGCAGATCCCTTTTTAGACATGAGAGCAGTTTCTATGGCAATAATTCAACTTACAGTTGCGCTGGTACTTTCTATAATTTTAATTATTGTGCTGGCAAAGTTTCTACCAAGGACAAACATGTTCAAAAAGTTTGTTCTTTCTGTGGAAGAAAAATCGGAAGAAGGGTTTGTATCTCACTCAACCTCAGAAGAATTAGTTGGTAAAACTGGAAAAGCTCTTACTGATCTTCGTCCTTCCGGCACTGCAGAAATTGATGGCAAACGTGTAGACGTTGTTACCGATTCAGAATTTATTGAGAAGGGGAGCAGAATTGAAGTAGTTGAAGTTGAAGGAATTCGGGTAGTTGTAAAAGAAATTAAAAAAACACCTGATGAAAATATAAAAGCATAAAGTAATTACTTTGTTGTTACGTTTCACATAATTACATTATTGTAAGTAATAGCTACTACTTTCAATAAGCTAGAATCGAAATTTCCACTTCATAAGAGTACAACGTATTATTTGTTAATTGCCAATCACCAACTGTAGCCAAACATTAATTTTATTTTTCTTGACTCTAATCAAATATTATCGCAAATTAATGCTAAGAAAATATTCTCTACATCTTCAGAGGAGGTTGTGGAACGGATTATAGAACATTCCAGAATATTCTTACCATAATTCATTCCCCTGAGGTTTAGAGTAATATATTATATTGGAAACCAAATAAAGGAGAATCCCATGAGACTAATTTGTACTGCTCTCTTATCTTTGCTTCTTGCATATGGCATTATGTTTGCCCAGGAGGCAATAGTAACCATAGATAGTGATGTATATGACAGTATGCTTGACCAAGAGTTATCAAATACCTTCAATAATGGTGGTTTGCTAATCCAGGAGCCAACACAAACCATCAATGGTAACGAGTCAGGCAGCCATATACTTATTGCCAACCCCCCCCCGGCAAACAACGGTGGATCACCCGGTTGGGCCATTTTCCAAGACCTCATTGCAGGTCCTGGTGGGGTCACAATCACTGGTATGACAACTGCGAGCACCGCTCTCGCCGGTGCAGGTTTTACCGTTGAATTCTTTACGCGTTCTGGTACCGCCTTGGGAGGACCTGGCAGCGATCCTGCCGGTTGGACTTCACTTGGGACTGTCCCTGTCACTCAGGGTGCAGGAGGCCCCGATGGCGTTTCGGAACTTTTCGCCACGCCCGTCATCTCCCTAAACCCGGGTGATACAGTGGGTTTGGCGATGCTATTCACAGTTGCGGGTCCACGTTACTTTGGACAAGGAGCACCACCATTCCAGGTTTTTGCCGATACAAATCTGACCTTGATCACCGGAGAAGGGCGTAGTATACCATTCACAAGCGGCGGTAGTGTCTTCGCTTCGCGCGGACTCGTCGGCGAGATTCACTACGACGAACCCGTTCCTGTTGAATTTATATCATTTGCTGCTTCTGTAAACGATAATGATGTTACCTTAAACTGGGAAACTGCAACTGAGATAAACAACAGTGGATTCCAGGTAGAGAAAAAATCAGACGGAGAGTACGAGGCAATAGGATTTGTGCCCGGCTTTGGTACAACAACTGAACCACGAAGCTACAGCTTCACCGATGCTGGTGTGCAATCAGGATATTATACATACAGGCTGAAACAAATAGATTTAGATGGTACGTTCGAATACTCTGATGAAATTCAGGTTGAAGTTACAATACCGGATGTATTTGCCTTAGAGCAGAACTATCCGAATCCTTTTAACCCAAGCACAAGAATAGACTTCAGCTTAGCTGTTGATTCTAAAGTTAGCTTGAAGGTATTTGATGTTCTGGGACAGGAAGTTGCAACATTAATTAATTCTGA
>CBEPPX010000045.1:0-9401 GCA_965511205.1 uncultured Ignavibacteriales bacterium
ACCTGCCTGCCGACAGGAAGGAATATTTATTTGCTCGAATTACTATATCTACTTGACTTTTTACTTATTAAAGAGGTTATGTGCTACATTTGAATTATTATACTCAAAACTTTCTTGCAATTTCATCAACATCAATATCTTCATATTCAAGTTGAAAGCTTCTTATTTGAGGTTTCACAATTTTCTAAATCTATATTCTGATTTTGCTAATCTTCCATCATTTTGTCTTTTTCAATCCTATACACTAAAAAAGTAAATATTAAATATGGAATCAGAATAAAAAGAGTTTTTATATTAGCACTAATTTGTGCCTTTTCAGGTACAGGCACCAAAATCATGAAACTAAAAAACACAAACATTATTCCCATTATTATGGGCAGCCTTTTGAATTTGTTTGAGTTTTTATATAAATAATACCCTGGTATTAGCATAAGAAGAGCATCAAGAAAAAAAGATAATATTGGGAATTCCCATAATCCAAATCCAACTTTATAACTATTCATAAAAAGCGGTAAATCAGGTTTATGAAAAATTAAATCAATAAACCAATGAGATAAGCAGCTAACAGACAGAACAATCCCCCAAACCTTATTTTTTAATATCCAAAATACTACCAGAATAATAAGCGCAAAAATAATGTTAGAAAAAAGGGAATGTGAAAAAGGAAAATATTCAAGAGTTGTTCTAAAAAACGGATTTGTATGCTGGCTATATTGAATTTTTTCTATTCCAAAGAGTATTAAAATAAATGCCAAAATGTCTGCAAATTGAACTGAAAGAAAAAGCAGCCACAAAGGAATCTCTTTAAATTTTTTTTTGAATAGAAATGCTATCCCATAATGTCCAATATACATAGTTAGTATCTTCTGATAATATTAAACAAATAATAATCTTTCTTATTAAGTTTTGTTTTTCTACTGTGAAAAATCGATTGTGTATAACCTTGCCTTATACCATTTTAAATTTGCCATCTAAATGACATTGGTATTACTGAACGCTAACTACACTTAGATTTTTAACTCGTTTTTTTGCATCAATCAATTCCGGTAAATCCTCATCCGCATTTTTCCACATCTCTAAAAATTTTGTGTAATTTTTAAGGGCAAGATTACTATTACCTTTTTGCTCATAAATTTTACCTAATAAATAAATACTTTTCGGATAATACATCGCTCTCATTCCGAGACTTATATTTCGTATTGACTGCATTTCAATTAGCGAATTAACTGACTTATTAAATTCTTCTTGTTCATATTGACATTTAGCCAAATGATATAACAATTGTATTTTTACAAAGCCCGGAATGGATTGTTTTATTGAATCAAGTAAAACTTCTGATTCTGTGCATTCTTTCTTTTCAGTATGTATCAATGAGCTCACGGCTAACTCCCACCATTTCATTGACGCCGATTTCGCCTGATTTTTCGCCAATTCAAATTCATGGTTAAAAACATAGAATATCGCAAGGCCTGTCCAGTACAAATAATTACCAATACTCTTTTGATAAGTAAATGTTTTCCTTATTTCAATCTTGGCCTTCTTAATATCATTCCAAAATGTGTATAATTGAAAACCTTTCCCTAATTGCCAATACGCTGCAGATGATGTGTCTTTTTGCTGCCAGTAATATTCTATTACATAATCAAAGGCTTTTACTGATTCCCGGGATTTCCCGAGATAATTATAAAAATTTGCCAGAATTGAATATCCAAGTAACCTTGAACTTTGCGATTTGTCTTTTCCAATTAAAGTTTTCAACTCTTTTTCGGCTTCATCATAACGCTCTTGAAACACATAAAATTTAGCAGTAAGTCGGGTTAAATAATCTCTTTCAGGATGTAATTCACGAGTATGTTTTATGAATTGAATTCCTTCTTCATATCTTCCTAATTCAATATATGCATCAGAGACTAAATTAAATGATTCATCTGAATCGGAGACAGAATTGTATTGTTTGGCAGCATTAAACATATTTTCAAATAATCCCATATCTCTATATGTCCATGTTAAATGCTGTAGAGCACGAATAAAAACAGGATCCATGGAAAGCACTTTTTCAAGATACTGTTTTGCCTTTACTAAATCTCCAACATGGTAAGACCAGTCTCCAATGTTATACAGCATTTCTTTATCATTGGGATATATTTTCTCCATTTCAACTAAAACTTCAATTGCAGCGCTACGTCCTTCCTGAATATTAGTAGCCAGAGCACGTGCCAGATATCTTTCTTTTTCTGGAATGCGATGTAGCATTGAAATCGCTTTGGTAATATATGTAGCTGAATGTTGCGGATTCATTTCCCAATCAACAGCATAAGCCAATCTGTAATAAGCTAAACCAAACGTGGAATCCAATTTCACAGCTTTTTTTAACTCTTCTATAGCCAGGTCAAAATCTAATTTGTCAATGAATTCTTCCCCCTTAAAATAATGCTGGTAAGCTTCAAGATTTGTTGATGTTATTTCTGCTACATTAGTGGTACTGGCATTAATTTCAGACACAGTCTCCCTTAAACCTATCCGTATATTTTCCGCCAGATTATCTATCATTGAAGGGATACTTTCCTGACCTTCACCCTGTTCTTTGGAAGTAAATAAATATTCATTCTTATCTACATTAAGAACTTTAAAATCAATCGTATAAAGATTTCCAAATTTTCGTATTGTAGCGGTAGCCAGCGTATTCACTTTAGCTTCTTTACAAATTCTTCTTCCTAATGATTCATCGATTCTTTCAAATTCATTTATTTTCAATTGTTTCAAAATATCAAACATTCGGGAACGGGTTAATACAGAAAGTCTTTTAGATTGTTCCAAAGCTGTAATCAGCATTCCCGAAAGACCGCTTAGCTCTGTTTCGTTTGTTTCATTAATAAAATCAATTACCGCAATCGGAATACGTTCATATTCATTTTCTGAATCTTGAGTTGTTAATATATATCCTATTACAAACAGGGTTATAATAGCGAGTACAAATAAGGGGGCAATGATTTTTTTAAACTTATTATTTTCTTTAGATGTATTTTCCGTTTTATAAAATTCATTAGATGGTCTTGAATCTTTTACCGTATCCCTTTTCAGTCTATGGAGGTCGATAAGCATATCTTTCATCGACTGGTAACGGTTATTCGGGTCTTTTTCTAAAGACCGGTTCATTAAATGAAGTAATTCAGACGAAATATCGGGTAAATGTTTTTCAACAGGCTCAGGTTCTTCATTTAAAATAGCATACATTAATGCTGCTTCATAATCCCCTTTAAAAGGTAATTGCCCGGTAAGCATTTCGTAAAGTACTATTCCAAAAGAAAAGATATCGGAGCGGGCATCAATTTCTTTTCCCTCAATTTGCTCAGGGGCCATATATGCGGTAGTACCAACCGTACTGGATGATTTTGTCAGTTTTAGAGATCCTTTTAATTTGGCCAGTCCAAAATCCATCACTTTAGCCTGGTTAGCAGCAGTTATCATAATATTATCAGATTTAACATCCCGATGAACAATTCCTTTGTTATGTGCTTCCTGCAATGCTTCTCCAATTTGAATAGCATATTCAATAGCACTTTCAATTTTAAGTTGTCCTTTACCTGTTAACAATTGTCGCAGTGTATTTCCATCTACATATTCCATGATTATAAAGTGATGTTCTTCAACTTCCTGAATATCATGAATAACACATACATTGGGGTGATTCAAGGCAGCTGCCGCTTTGGCTTCCTGTAAAAATCTTTTTTTATCCGTATCGTTTAAAGTTAAATGTGATGGGAGAAATTTTAAGGCAACAGTTCGGTCAAGTTTTGTATCATGGGCTTTATATACAACACCCATCCCTCCTTCACCGAGTTTTTTGAAAATTTTATAATTAGATATTGTTTTACCGATCATATCTTTACTCTTCTAATAATCATCAATGTCATATCATCAGATTGAGGGGTTTTTCCTGCGTGAACTCTTGTCGCAGAAATTATTTTATCAATTATCAATTCAGGGTCAGCATTTTTGTAATTGCTTATAATATCTATCAATTTCTCTTCGCTGAATTCTTTATTATCTTTATTCATTGCTTCGGTAATTCCATCCGAAAATAAAATTAGCAACTCTCCCGGTTTCATAATTATTTTTTCCTGTTCGTATTGCGAATCCGGGAAAGCGCCAAGTAACATCCCACCTGTTTTTAAAATATTAAGTTTACTCTTTGTAAAATGAAAAGGCGGATCGTGCCCAGCATTGCTAAACCAAATTTCATTTGTATCTGAGTTCAGGATTCCCAGAAATAGTGTGACAAATTTTGTTGGTTCTGTTCTTGCATGGAGCAAGTTGTTTGATCTAAAAAGTGATTCAGCGCAGGAGTATCCGTTTTGTATCTGGGCGCGTAATGTTGCTTGTATATTAGCCATAAGCATTGCTGCCGGCATTCCTTTACCTGTTACATCACCCAAACAAAAAGCAAAATTGTTTTCATCAATCTGAATGAAATCGTAAAGGTCGCCCCCCACTTCTTTTGCCGAGATTGTTCTAGCCGCAAACCTATGGCCTGGAATTTTGGGTATTTCTTTGGGCAAAAGATTTAATTGGGTTTGCCTCGCTAACTTCATTTCTTCCTGCATCACTCGCAGATTTCGTTCTTCTTCAAGAAGTCGGGCGTTTTCGATTATCTGAGCCGATTGCGATGCAATAATTGACAATAGCTTTTGATCACTCGGTGTGAAGTTTTCTTCGGCTCTTTTATTAAAAACAGTTAGTACTCCTATCATATTACTTTTTATATTTAGCGGAACGCTGAGAAAAGATTCTATCGGTGTAGTTGCATCAACCAGTTCTTTAAATCGCTCATCTTCGTTTAATTTATTTACTAATAACGGGGACTGGTTTTTTAACATCCAGCCAGTTAGCTGAGCATCAAACCTATATGGAAGAAGATCTAAACTGCTCTGTTGTTCACGTATCATTGTATGGAGCGGCTTATCTTTATCTTTCTCATCCAAAAGCATAACTGCACCCTGTTCAACATTAAGATGCTTTACACATTTTTTAACAATAAGATCTACAATCTGCTCAACAGGTTGAGTTGATGATATTGTAGTAGCAATATCATTAAGGATAGATAACTCTGCTACGGCAGATCGAAGACGTTGGTTTTCTTCCTCTAAGTTTTTATCTCTCTCCGGAGTATTATGATAATTCATTTTCAATTTTCTCATCAAATAAATTAAATTGCCTGTCACTGAGCATCTCTTCTATTATTTTCAGAGCTTCATCATACTTTTTCTCTTTAATTAAGACTTTGATACTCTCATTCATAATTTCTCCCTTGCTAATGACAAACAATAAATGGATTTGAATAGAAACTTAACAAGAAACTATTTTATTTATCAGTAATTGCTCTGTTATTGAAGAAAATTTGGTGAAAAAATCAAAAAAATATGAAATTTTTAAGCCTTATCCGTGTAACTCATTATAATACATATAGTTATAGACATCGACTTTTGAGTGACTTTTGCTTTACCTTCGCATTACTTTTGGGTTACCTTTGCTTTACTCTGCGGCTACCTTCGGCTTACCTTCGAGTTACTTTCGATATACTCTCGCTATGCTTTTGAATTACCTATAGATTACTTTTTAGTCACTTCGTTTATGCTATTGCATTGCTCTCACTATGCAATTGGAATGATTTAGCTTTGAATTTTGGAATAAGAAACCTGTAGTAACTATAACTATTACAGGAGGAATTATCCATGTCCTGGGAAGAACTATACCCAATAGTGCGAGAGCAAGCTTACTATGCTGTTCTTCGCTACGATCCCAGACGAAAGGACAAGATTCAGGAATTAGTTTGCCAGTCTTATGAGAAGTTTATCCGTGACTTAGCTGCTGGTAAAGAGATTAAGAAGCAGGATTACAAATGCTTCGTAACACAAAGAGCTAAAGAAGTAGATTGTAGATCATTCTGCAAGAAAGGTTATGGAGGTACTTCAACTACTGATGTGTTATCATTCTACAGGAAAAGACCCAATGTTGATACCGAAGTTGTTGAATACGACGAATGGATGACAAGTAAACCCTGGAAGAAAGAAGCATTAGAAGATCAGGTATCTTTCAATGTAGACTTCAAGGACTGGCAACAAACATTAACCTCAGAAGAGAAGTCAATTCTCTCCCACCTAATGCAAGGATACAAGGCAAGTAAAATTGCAGAAATCCTTCAGCTCACTTATCACACCGTTAAAACTATCATCAGCAAACTAAAACAAACATTCCTGGAATACTTTCGTCTGGAAGAATTCGCTTATCCTTAATCACTTTTGTGGTTGAGGATATTTTAGATTAAAGATTTAACTGGTTGTCCATCATCGGATCATCAAAACACTTTAATCATTCTGACTCTAACGGTGTTACAGAGACATTTCCTATTTGTTTAAGAATCGCATAGGAATCAACGAAACTCCAATCCTCAACGTGTTTGCCGTTGGAAAGTCTAGATATTACAACGGCTGCAAAACGAACTGGCTGTCCAGATGGTGGAACACCCATAAATTCACCGATGTGGGTACCTGTTGCCATTGCACGGCTGACGACAAAATCTCCCTCAGCTATCATCTGCTCAACCTCAAAGTGCAGATCGCCGAACGTACTTTTCATCCACTTGAACGCTCGTTTTACTCTCTCGGGACCTCCTTGTTCGATAACACTATAAGGAGTTCGCTCAATATAGTTTGTATCAAAAACTTCATCAATTACATCTAGATTTCCTTGGTTGAAACCTTCTTCCCAAGCACGCATCACGATAGATTTATTGATTTCAAGTTGCGAACTTTTTTCATTCTTGTTCAGTGTGCACCCAAAAACAAGTAAAACTAATAGTAAAAAAATTACCGCTAAGGTAGTTGTGCCGCTGATTATTCTTGTTGATCCAATCATTTCAGCTCTCCTTTTCATTTATGTTAGTATCATCAAAATACGATAATGATGTTTGTAACTTAAATAACCAAGAGAAAATATTCAAAGATTGATCGCCAAATAGCAAGTAATAAAAAATTATAAAATATATTTTGAAACTCGTTTCTCTATAGGAAACCAGATTAACTTAAGAATAACTATGAGAGGCAGATCTGAGAAATTGGAGGGGCTTATGGGACCCTACCACCCTTTTGGGAAGAATTTTTAATTGTTTTCTTTAAATATTTTAGAATACATTAAAGGAAATTTTATACTATATTCAAACATTCATTCATTATTTAAGTTCGACTTACTCTCTCATATTTCCCAATTCAAAGTTCTTTTTCATATTTACCCACGAGGCTCTGCTCTAGTTTTTTTAAATTATCTATTTATGTTTATACAATACACAATATTATTTAATTATTGTCCAGTGTTTATTAAAAACAAATTACTTTATTAAAGTTAAAAATATGAGACATCTAAAATTCATCACCTTATTAATACTGCTTCCATTTACTGATATATTATTTTGTCAGGACCAAGATCAAGCTATTGAATGTTCGCAATAATTTTATTAGCAATTTTTTAATGCTAATTGTCATTAATCTCAATCCAATATCCGTCAGGGTCTTGAAAATAAATTCATTTCTAAAGAGTTTTATCATTGTTTACTTTTTAAAAAAAGTGTTAACGGATTTGTGTAAACGTCACTAGCGGGAAAATGCTCGAGTATTTTCTACTGACGCGACTAATTTTAATAAAAGCGTAAGTTTTCGATGAGAAAATTCACGCTTTTATAACGCTTGAACGTTATTCATTCTTTTTCAAAGGTGAATGATGTTCGTGAACCATCTTCCAGCCATCATTTGTTTTAACGAATAATAGTGTGATTTGGTCATTTACTACAACAAGATCTTCACCGAATTTTAGTTGAAAATCGGAATGAAAGGTTAAGTTGGCTACATCACCATATACTGCAATTTGCAAATCTTTCGCATCGAATTTCACCACTTCTGTTACAGAACCAAAAACATTACGCTCATGAGTTTCATTTGCTTCACTTCCATTACGGGGTTCACCGTTTTTGAATTCGGTAAACTTAGGACTATAGGCGTGATAAGAGATTAATTTATCCATATCTCCGTCTTTTATGCTTTGTGCAATTTCACCAAAGGTTTGCATCACTTCTTGTTTTGCTTCTGGAAATTCATCGTTTATAAGGTCAACAGTATTGTTTGTTTGGGCCAATAGTTCATCTTCATAACCCCCAAATATTAAAACTGTGAAAAGAACTATTGAATAGATTAAGATTTTCTTCATGGTGTTTCTCCTTATGTTTGTTATTAATTTCATAATTATTTGCTTAATAATTATGATTGATTAAAATTTTTATGTGCTGCTCAACCATTTATTAAAACTTTCATAAAAAATAAATAGGAGCAAAAGCTCCCTTAAATTATTTGCTATTGGCTTTTACAAATTCGAGCATCCCATCCCATTCGGATTTGAATGATTCATAATCAACTTGATTTCCATTAAGTATTGTACTCCAATGACGTACTTCAGCTCCTTTCATTACAGCCTCTTGAATTTCTTCATCGGTTGCACCGTACATTTTTGCCATTGTTGTGTGTGCATATACACAATAATCACAGGGAATCTGGGATGCCACTCCAAGTCCAATGAGTTCCCCATATTTTGGTGGAATAGATGCATCTGGGTTACCCATTGATTTAAACCATTCCCAAGCACTCACTTGAACGTGAGCCGGCAATTTATTAAACATAACAGGAACACCCCCAAACATCGCTTTCATTTCCGCTTGAGCTTTAACCCAGTCATCTGATTCGCCCTCCTGTGCGAGCAAAGGTGTAGAGAGTACAAATACAGCAATGGTTACTGCAATTACGTACTTCATTTGCCGAAATAGTCTATTCATAACAAGCCTCCTTTAAGTTGTTAGTAATTAATTAAACGAGAAGTAGAGAAATTATTTTGTTCACTTTTATAGGGGTGTTATCGAGTGATGAAAACAGAAATGAGAATTTCAAAGTATACCGATTGTGAACACAGCGTAATAATAAATAATTAGCAACTATTAAACAAGTTTAAATATGAAAATGTTACTTTCCCCAACCCCTGCTTAATAACTAGGCGGGGGTTTTTATTTGGTGGAATCTTGGGTAGAGGGGTTTGAATGTTGAGTTGTTGGCAAGTGAATTGGTTGTTAAGGTATGAGTTGTTTTGTTTTTCTTGACATTTGGCAAATAATTTTGCAACTTATTTCAGACATTAAACTCCGATTAAATGAATAAATATTTATCAGAGTTTTAACTATCCCTTAAGTGAAACGTGTAGAATACAATTGGTAATATATTTTTAAAGGGCATTTATACATTCATTAACCATAGGAGGTTCATTATGGGTTCTAACAAACGCAAAGGCATTTCAAGAAGACGTTTTGT
>CBEPPX010000046.1:0-9341 GCA_965511205.1 uncultured Ignavibacteriales bacterium
ATAAACTTTTCTGCTTTTTTAATATTTGATTCGGTTGCAATTACAATATCACCAAAAAGTGAATATGCTTCAGTTGAAAAGCGTATAATATCAAATCCATCTTTTGAATTAAGATTATTTATGCAGTATAGAAGCGCACGCTTTGCCTGCCGCATTTTTTCTCCTGCCATACTCCCTGAAACATCCAGTACAAAAGTTATATCCTTTTCATCAATCTGATTCTCATCAATTATAAATGAAGGTGAAGCGGTTAGCAGAAAGTAACCATTATCCTTGCCTGTTTGGTAGGAAAGAAGTGATAAACCTACATCATCATTATTTGTGTTAAAGTAAAGTTTAAAATCGATATCAGGTTTTGTATTCTCTTCTTCAAAAGAGATAATCGCATTGTGATTATCCTTATGAACAACATCTACAGGGTGAGTGGGGGAATAGATGTTCTTAATTTCATTGTTTGTTTTCAGGTCAACTTTTATGCTTACATCCTTTAAAGGTTTTGCAGAAAATTTTTCTGTGTTTAAAGGATAAAGATATTCATACATACCATTGTCAGAATTCAATACTTCCCTGTAGCTTATTTTAACTCTCTTGGTACTTCTTGGTTCAATGGGGAAGATACGTACTTTAAAAAATCCCTGGTTGGTGTATTCCAGTAAAGCAGGATCTCTCACCTGCCTTACTATCTGTTCATAAATTTCTCTTGCTTTAATTGCATCGAGCAATTCTGCAGCTGCAAGTTTTCCGTTTATCTCCATACTGAATTCATTTATCACAGCACCTACTGGAATTGGAAAAATGTAGTAACCTTCCATCAAAATATCTGTAGGGTTAAAAAATTCCTGGTCGATGTAAGTAGTTGCAACGTTTCCGTTTATTTTTACATCAACGCGATGGTAAACAATTTCCAATGGGAAAGGTGATAATGGCGGTGCTGGATCCCTGATAATTATCAAACCGTCCGCCAACGCTGAAGTGCTGAGAAGTACTATTGTTACAAGTGATGCAAGTATTATTTTTATTGTATTCATTTTGACCTCTATGATCTTGACTTGTCATTCCGCACTTGATGCGGAATCTTATTTAGATAATGAATAGATTCCCGCTTTCGCGGGAATGACATTAAAATCAAGTTATTTAAATTCATAATTTTTATTAGCAGCTTGCTCACGAATCATTTTCAGCATTGCCGCATCGAGTGTATTATCTTCACCATCTGCTAATTTGTCAGCAATGTATTTGCGTCTTTCTTCACTTAACTCGTTAATACGTTTCTGAATTTTTCCTCGTTCGTTAGATTTCTCTTCAACATAAGCTTTGCGCTCTTCAACTGTCATATCCTTCATCTCTTCAGGGAGCTGCTCTTCTTCAATATCTTCAATATTAACAGTTCCTTCTTTATCAGCATCAACAAGATCCCACGACTCATTTTTATACTGACCACTGCCTTTAGTAACCGATCTTTCTACGAGCACGTTAGGAGCTAATTCTCCTGCGTTTTCATCCTGCGTTTGCTGGCGCTTTTTATAATCATCACCATAATAACCGTAAGCTATATATGTTTCATTAAGCTTGCTACCTAACTCAATAAGTTCTTTGTCCTGCGGTGCATCTACATGAACGATCTGCTGGTTTTGATCAATGTTCATATATTTTCCATCAGAAATATCAGCGCCATTTTTCCAGAATGTTTGAACTCCTTCATCATAATTGCCGCAAAAAATTGTATTGATGATTATTCCCTGCGAAATTGCATCTTTACAGGATTTTCTGTAATCAAGGTTACCCTGATCAAAAGGTTCGTTGCCTGCGATGAAGATCACTTTCAACTCGTCTGAATTTTTAGTCCATTTAAGATCTTTAACTGCTTCCGCAACAACAGTTCCGCAAAATTCACTTCCGCCGTTTGTCTTTAGATTAAAAAGTTCTTCAGAAATTTTATCCAGATCATTTGTAAGCGGGCTAATTAGTCTTACATAACCTTCATCGGGTGAAAGGTTATCATTTCCATATTCATATAGAGCCACGTAAAGATTTATACTTTCGCCTTCTCTTTTAGAACGAGCCATTTCGTTTACTATTTTCCAAAGCTGTTGTTTTGCCTGGTCTATCAGACCATCCATACTATTGGAAGTATCGAGCAGTATTGCAAGCTGAACAACATTCGATTCACTCTTTGAATTGGAAGCGGCTTTATTGCCGAGAAGGGTAAACGAGATAAGAAAACTGATTAGAAAAACTGTTATCTGTTTCATCTTTTTTCTCCTGGATTAAATATTATTATTAAAATCATTTGCAAATCTGGATGTTGCACTACTTTGTATTATAAAAAGTTCCAATCAATTATATATTATTTTTGGTCAGCTAAACTTCCGCAGATAAATCGTGTTTTCTTATAAATAATAGCATTATATTTGAATAATTAATTAGTTAAAACAGGAAGTTATGGAAAGTTGGAACTGGGAAATTGAGAACCGGCAAAATCTTGAGAAAACAATAAAGAGATGCCGCGAAAAGAAAATAGTATTACCAACCTTTGCACAGTTAAAAAATCCTGAGACGATTCCCTCAAAAATTCTGCAGGAATTGAAAAAAGTTGATCTGCAGGAACTTCACCCGCTAAATCTTTTTCGTATTAACTGGCGGAATGATCCACACACAAATGGAATTGGAGATATTAACTATCTCGAAATCCCAAAGGAAATAACAGGAGTAGATGCAAAAATAATCGGCTTGGTAGGTAAGCATTTTCCAACTGGAGCACATAAAGTTGGAGCAACATACGGATGCCTTGCTCCATACTTGGTAACAGGAAGATTTGATCCCGAATATCACAAAGCTGTCTGGCCATCAACAGGAAACTACTGCAGGGGAGGCGCTTTCAACTCAGCTCTCCTTTCTGTTCATGCAGTTGCTATTCTGCCTGAAGAGATGAGTAAAGAGCGATTTGATTGGCTGAAAGAAATTGGAGCAGAAGTATATGCAACACCGGGATGTGAAAGTAATGTTAAAGAGATTTATGATAAATGCCATGAACTTGTAGCTGAAAGTGATGAATACCTGATCTTTAATCAATTCGATCAGTTTGGAAATTCTATCTGGCATTACGAAATAACCGGAAGCACAATTGAAACTTTATTCAATCAAATTAAAGAAGAAGGGCAGCGATTAAGCGGTTATGTAAGTGCTACGGGATCTGCTGGTACAATTGCTGCAGGAGATTATCTTAGAGAAAAATATCCTTTATTAAAAGTACTAGCCTCCGAAGCGCTTCAATGCCCAACTCTTTTATTAAATGGTTTTGGCGGACATAGAATTGAAGGTATTGGCGATAAGCATGTTCCCTGGATTCATAATTCTAAGAACACTGACTTGGTTGCAGCAATTGATGATGAAGAATCGCTGCGAGTTTTGCGCCTCTTTAATGAGAAGGAAGGACACGAATGGTTTGCAAACAAAGGAGTAAATACAAACAGTGTTGAAAGATTACCCGAACTTGGAATTTCCGGAATTGCCAACCTTCTTAGCAGTATTAAACTTGCAAAGTATTTTGAAATGACTAAGAACGATGTAATCTTCACAATCTTTACTGATTCTTCTGATCTTTATCAATCACGTTTAATTGAAATGAATGATGCCTGGGGAAGTTATACTCAGAAACAAGCAGAGATTGATTGGAATGTTGTTTTGAAGAATCAAAAAACAGATAACTTTTTAGAATTAGGTTACCAGGAAAAGAAAAGAATTCATAACTTAAAATATTTTACCTGGGTTGAACAACAGGGAAAAGATGTTGAAGAACTTAACGCCCAATGGTATGATGAAAATTATTGGATGGAAAGATTTTCCGTTGTAAATAATTGGGATAAATTGATCACTGATTTTAACAAACAGGTCGGTTTGGTTGATGTATAAAGAAAAGACTGAAGATATTGTTGATCAGTTTAACTTAGTTGGCAAAGATGTTATTCGCCAGGATGGGTTTGCTAAGGTTACGGGTCAGGCAATGTTTGCAGATGATTACAAGTTTCATGGAATGCTCCACGGAGTGATGGTTCGCGTTCCAGTTGCTCATGCTAAAATTAATTCAACTAATTATTCCTGGTTAGAAAATAATCCTTCAATTACTACTATTTGTGATGCTGATGATATTCCGGGAGCTAAAATTGTAGGACCGATTAAACAAGATCAACCGGTTTTTGCATTTGATAAAATTGTAACACCGGGCGATGTGGTTGCGATGCTTGTTGGTAAGAATGAAAAAACGCTCAGGAAACTCACAGCACTTGTAAAAGTGGATTATAAGAAACTTGATGTCTTATCGGATCCATTAAAAGCACTTGATGATAATGCTCCGCTTATTCATCCCGATTCAGGAAGTAACCTTATTATTCATTATCCCTTGAGGAAAGGAGATATTGAAAAAGGATTTTCAGAATCTGATTTTATTCTTGAGGAAACATATTCTACTCCACACATTGAGCATGCTTATCTTGAACCGGAATGTGTTACAGCCATACCACTCGGAGCTGGTAATGGTATTAAAATTATCGGCAGTATCCAGAATCTTTATACGACCAGGAAGATTGTTGCTTCGGTACTAAATCTTCCTCTCGCAAAAGTTATTATCATACAGGCTGAGCTTGGTGGTTCGTTTGGTGGTAAAGATGATACTATGAATATAATTTCGGCACGAGCAGCGGTGGCAGCTTTAAAAACCGGGAGACCAGTTAAAATAAAATACAGTAGGGAAGAATCGATATTAGAATCTTACAAACGTCATCCCTACGTTATGCATTACAAAATTGGGTGCAAGCTTGATGGAAAAATTAATGTAATGAAAGTAGATATTGTTGCCGATGGGGGTGCTTATGCTTCGATGAGTCCCTTTGTAACTTGGCGATCTGTGGTTCAGGCAACCGGTCCGTACGAAATTCCAAACGTGCAGACTGATGTAAAAGCTGTTTATACCAACAATCCTTACACAGGAGCCATGCGTGGCTTTGGCTCGCCGCAGATAATTTTTGCACAGGAATCTTTGATGGATGATCTTGCAATAAAGCTTGGAATTACTCCCGCAGAAGTGAGAAAAATAAACGGTTATAAAAACGATTCTATTACTGCAAGCGGGCAGAAACTTGTTAATCATGATGTTAACCTTTTAAAGGTGCTTGACAAAGCAATTGCTAAAAGTAGTTTTACAAAAAAGTGGAGTGATAATAAATCTTTAAACGAAGAAAAAAGTAATAAGACTATTTTAAATGAAAAGAAGAAAATTGATGATAAACTTGTACTTACAGATAAAGAGTTTATTGAACCGGAAAATTTGATAAGGAAAGGAATAGGACTGGCGCTCAGTTTCAGGGGATGCTCCTTAGGTGCCGAAGGTATAGATACAACTGCAGCTTATATTTCAGTTCAACAGGATGGTAAAGCTTACCTGCTTTGTGGTTTAGCTGAGAACGGGCAGGGACTAAGAACTACATTCTCAATTGTTGCATCAGAAGTGCTTGGAATTCCGGTTGAAGATATTATTTACATGGAGCAAAACACAAGTTTGATCCCTGACAGCGGACCTACCGTTGCATCGCGTGCAACTTTAATGGGAGGTGGCGCCGTCAAATCTGCGGCAGAGCAGGTGCGAAGCAGGTTAGAGGATCTACTTACTGAAGAGTGGGACTTACCAAAAGGAAGCAAATTTGTTTTTGCTAATAGCAAAGTTCATATAAAAAATATTCCTGAAAAAGAAATTGAGTTTTGTGATCTTGTATCTCTTGTCTACACAAAAGGAATTAATCTTGCAGCATTAGGATGGTATCAGGGACCTCATGTAGATTGGGATGAAGAAACAGGGCAGGGTCCTGCTTATTTTACTTATGTTTATGGTTGCCAGATTGCTGAAGTATCGGTGAATTCAGGAACTGGTGAAGTTTATGTTGATCAAATATATGCTGTTCACGATCCTGGAAGAGTTATAAATAAACTTGGAGCAGAAGGACAAGTTTACGGAGGTGTTACACAGGGAGCCGGTTACGGTTTGTTCGAAGAGATAAATGTTCAGGATGGTTTTATAAAGGAACTGAACTTCGATCAATATCTTATCCCAACCAGTATGGATATTGGAAATATTAATATTGAGTTTATTGAAGGAGAGGAAACTTACGGACCGTGGGGTGCAAAATCTTTAGGTGAGCCCACACTTGAGCTTACTGCCGCTGCAATTGCAAACGCAGTTAGAAACGCAACAGGAATAAGATTTTTCAACCTTCCACTAAATCTTGAAGAAGTTCTGCTTAAACGAAAACTTCATCCTGATGATCTGAAGAGAGGGAGCGCATAGTGATTCCTAATCTAGAAATTTTATCTCCCGGTTCAGTTAACGATGTTGTTGAAATTTTAACTAAAAACAATCCTGGTACAAAACTACTTGCCGGCGGAACAGACATTATTCCGGGATTCAATATGGATTCCAAACGCTTTCGTAATATTGAGTATTTAATCGATCTTGCCGGAGTAGATGAAATGAAAAGCATTTCAGAATCAGATGATGAAATAATCATAGGTGCTGCATGTTCTTTTTCTGAAATCAGCAGAAATAAAATTATAAAGGAATATCTTCCTCTCCTTTCAGAAGCAGCAAATTCAATAGGCAATCCGCAGATAAGAAACAGGGCAACCATTGCAGGAAACTTTATTAACAATGCGCCGTGTGCCGATTCAGTACCGCCGTTGTTGGTGTACGATGCACTTCTTGAGAAAATTTCAAATGAAGGAAAACGAAAAGTATCACTTGAAGAAACATTATTAATACCATATCAAACTACTGTTAAGCCAAACGAAGTTGTTACAAAAGTTATCATCCCTAAAAAAAGAAAAAATTATTACGGAACATTTTATAAACTAGGCAGAAGAAGGGGAGTTGCAATAAGCAGGATAACTTTGGCGCTTCTTTTATTAATTGAAGATGATAAAATTGTAGATATGAAAATAGCAAGCGGTGCTATTACACCAATCGGTATGCGTATGCGCGAACTTGAAGAAAGTTGTATAGATAAATCACCAAACTCAGAGCTGTTTAGAGAAGTATCAAAAGATCTTGGTAAAAAAATACTGGATGTAACAGGATTGAGATGGTCGAGTCATTATAAAGTTACAGTTGTACAGCAAATGTTCTACCAGCTGCTTGAAAAGTTGCACAACAAATCTAAAGAGGCAGAATTTGAAAAGTGACATTTCCTTTACACTAAACGGCAATCATGTTACAGTTGATTGTAATCCGGGAACAAGACTGCTCGATTTACTTAGAGAGGAACTCGAACTTACCGGAACAAAGGAGGGATGCTCGATTGGTGAATGCGGCGCCTGCACAGTAATTTTTAATGGTGAAGCTGTAAACTCCTGTCTTCTACTTGCAGGGCAGATAAATAATTCAGTAATAATTACTATTGAGGGACTTGCTGAAAACGGAGGACTAAGTATGCTTCAGAAAATGTTTTTAGAAAAAGGTGCTGTACAATGTGGGTTCTGTACTCCCGGTGCTTTGATGTCTGCTTACGCATTACTGTTGGAAAATGAAAATCCAACCGAAGAAGAAATTAAGATTGCATTATCAGGTAATTTATGCAGGTGTACCGGTTATAAGCAGATGATTGATGCGGTTAAAAGTAGTGCACCATTATAACTCATCCATCCTCTTCCATAACTCCTTTGCTGATTTCTTTGCCTTGTTATAAACCTTACTCAAAACTATTGGAAAAGCTCGGTCACAGTAAACAAACCTTCCGTTTATTATTACACTCTCAACATTTTGTGAAGAAAATCCAAACAAAAAATGTCCGGCAGCATTCTCTTTAGTTAACGGAGTGGGTGAGTTATAATCACATATAATTAAATCGGCTGTGTAACCTTTTGCAATTCTGCCAAACTTTTGATTGAAATATCTCTCAAGGATCTTGTTTCCACACCATAAATAATTAACAAAATCAGATGGATTTAGCTTATGGTTTTCTTCCTTCGAATTAAAATAAGCAAACCTGGTCTCTTCAAACATATCTGAACCGATCCCATCTGTTCCGATGGCAAGGTTAGTAACTTCAGCAATAGATTTAAGATAACCAACATTGTTGTTCATATTCGATCTGGGATTGTGCACAAGGAAGGAATTCCTCTTATTTAAAATTTGTAAATCTTTTTCATTAAGCCAAACACCATGCGCTAAAATCGATTTATCATTTAAAAGATTGAACGAATCCAATCTTTCAAGAATACTCTTTGAATAATTTTCTTTTGAATGATCCGCATCATATTTATCCTCGCCAACGTGAATATGAAAACCTTTGCCCGTTTTTCTGATTACATCGGAAATATACTTGAGCGAGTCATCAGATAAAGTGAAAGATGCATGCCCGCCAATTGCAGCTTCAATAAGCTCACTATCTTTAACTGAATTAGCAAAATCTAACGATTCATCTAAACCATCGTTCATCCCGGTTTTTCCGTTCCTGTCCGTAATTTCGTAACAGAGAATTCCTCTAAGTCCGTTTTCCTCAAATGCTTCTTTCAGAACAGAAAGAGAACCCTTTATAAAGTTCGGTGATGAATTGTGATCAATCACTGCAGTTGTTCCGGATTTTATTGCTTCAAGAGCCCCAATCATTCCACTGCAATAAAGTAATTTATCATCAAGTGCCCGGTCTAATTTCCACCAAAGATTTTCTAACATCTCCACAAAGTTTCCGGAGGGTTCTATCTTTGCAAGTATGCCTCTTGCCAGTGAGGAATAGAAATGATTGTGTGCACAGACAAGTCCGGGCATAATTATCTTTTCCTGAAGATCAATTGCTTTAGCATTTTGATATTGTGAAGAAAGCTGCCGTCCAATCGCAATAATTTTGTTTCCTTCAATAGCCACATCAGTATTTTTATCTACCCGGGCAGGATTAAAATTAAGGATGGTTGCGTTTGTTAGTAATATCATTTGAGTACAGGGAATTAAATTTTTACAAATAAATAGCTGTAATTGTTATACACTTCAAAGATAAAATTTATGTATGAAATAAACTCCATTGAAGATTTTAATTCATTAAAAGATGAAGAAGTTACTCTCCCGGTTTCATCATAAGTGATCGTTCCTACCTGAGAATTGTATCTTATTTTAAAAGAAATAGGATCAGAAGAAGAAACTAACATGAAACCTTCATTGCTACTGTTGTTAAAATCATCACCACTCCAGAATAGAGTTGGTTTATCGAAGTATGGGGAACCTTCGTACGGACAGAAAGTTTCGCAGTTTCCACACTCATTACATAAACCATCAATGTGCAATACCTGGTAGATATCTTTAT
>CBEPPX010000047.1:0-9276 GCA_965511205.1 uncultured Ignavibacteriales bacterium
CAGATTTTTTTAGTACATTTTAATCTCAAAAGCCTATGAACACACTATACACTGGCGAGAGTTTTAACGTACTAAAGGATAACATTCTCCAATATTGCAGATAAGTATTAGTTATACACGAAATAATATTAAGTGGATAATTATGGAGACAAAAAAACAAATATTAAAACAGATAATAACTTTTCTGATTATTACAACAGTAATTACTTCTGGAGTTTTTGTTTGGATTTTTAGCCTGCAGAAAAGTGAAAGCGGTTTATATGGAATAATGATGTTTGTCCCTGGAGTTTCAGCCCTATTAACATCCGTTTTATATAAAGATAATATCCGAAATTATGGATGGGGAATTGGCAAGCTTCGATTTCATGGATATGCCTATACATTACCTATTATAGTTGCCCTGGTGGCTTATGGATTGATGTGGATTACTGGCATAACTGAATTTTATTCAGATGAAGTTGTAAACTATAAATGGGCTCGGATGCTTGGTTTTGAACTCCCTGTTCCTTTTATAATTGGTGTACTTTCAAAAGGGTTTTTAGCATTTCTTGTTGCTTTTATTTTAGTTACAGGTGAAGAAATTGGCTGGAGTGGTTTCTTAACTCCCAAATTATTAAAGATAACATCTATCCCTGTTGCATCTTTAGTAGTTGGGCTTTATTGGTCTATTTGGCATTATACTGCAATTATTGGTGGTTTATATAATAGTTATTATGATGCACCTTTGTGGATTAAATTAACAGGATTTACTCTTGTTTTAACGAGTGCTTCATTTCTTAGAACTGTTTTATTATCAAAATCTAAAAGCTTATGGTTAGGAACAGTTCTTCACGCAAGCCATAATGTATTTTTAATGGGTATGTTCTTTGATCTAACGGTAAAAAAGGGATACGCAGGTTATGTAGTATCTGAAACAGGAATCTTTACAGGTGTTGTTTATATTATAGTTGCCATTTTGTTTTGGAAAAATAAAATGAAAAAAGTAGCTGTTGTATAACCCGCAACTCAAAGCCGTTATGTAAATAATTAAAGGATTTTAATCTCAAAAACCTATGAACACACTCTACCTTGGCGAGAGTTTTAACGTACTAAGGGTTGACATCACCTTCAAAGCAGCACAACTAAGGGGCAAAGGCAAACAAAACCAGGTTAATATGGAGATGTGATAAAAAACCCTTAAAACAATTCGTTTCAAGGGTTTCATTGTACGCCCGGAAGGAGTCGAACCCTCAACCTCCTGATCCGTAGTCAGACGCTCTATCCAATTGAGCTACGGGCGCATTTTAACGCTGCAAATATAATATTTAAGCTCTCATTTTACAATTCTTATTATTTAAGACGAAGAATAACACCCTAATTTGAACACTGAACACAAAACTTATGAATATTAGAGTTAGCCATTTTTTTTCCTATTTTTGAGCCGTAGGCTCATCAGCCTTTGGCTGAAACGAGCACCATATTAATAAATAAAGGATAATAAATGTTCAAAGGTGTAGGTACGGCTTTAATTACGCCGTTTAGAGATGATCTGTCAGTTGATTTGGATTCCATTAAAAAAATTGTACGGAATCAATTAGAAAATAAAATTGATGCGCTTATAGTTCTTGGAACAACGGGCGAATCGCCGGTAATAAATTATGATGAGAGAAGGAAATTAATTTCAGCAGTTGCTGAGGAAGCATCAGGTAAAGTGCCGGTTATAGTTGGGACAGGTTCAAACGATACTAAAAAAGTAATTGAAAATAACAAGCAAGCGGAAGACCTAAAGGCGGATGGTGTATTAATCGTTAATCCATACTATAATAAAGGTACACAGGAAAGTTTGTTAGAACATTTTAAAATTATTTCGGAAAAATCCAAGCTGCCAATAATTCTCTACAACGTTCCTTCCAGAACAGGGATGAACATATTACCTGAAACGGTTATTAAAATTCATAATGAATGTAAAAATGTGGTTGCAGTAAAAGAGGCGAGCGGAGATATTTCACAAATTGCAAAACTTATCTCGTTAAAACCGGATAGTTTATCAGTACTATCTGGTAATGATGACCAAACCCTTGCAATTATGGCATTGGGAGGAGATGGAGTAATCTCAGTATTTTCTAATCCTTATCCTGCAGAGATGAAACAGGTTGCAGATGCTTTGTTGAATAAAATACTTCCAGAAGCACAAAAGTATAACAACAAATACTTAAGTATGATGAATGCTTTGTTTGTTGAAACAAGTCCCGCACCGGTTAAGTATGTTATGTCTAAACTTGGTTTCTGTGAAAATAATCTGCGTCTTCCACTTATTAAAACTTCACAGAGAGCAGCAACGCTGCTTGATCTTGAAATTGAAAAAATGAAATATTGAACGAGGTTGATATGAAGTACGGTTTAATTGGTGCAACAGGCAGATTGGGAAAAGAAGTTGTAAATGTCTTTGCGGATAATAAGCACGAGTTAGTATTTACTTATGATTTAACCGGCGAATGGATTGAAAGTGAGCCGGAGTTAATTATAGATGCCTCTTTGCCGGAAGTATTTGATGACAGCGTTAAATTTGTAAAGCAGTTTAAAGTTCCACTTATTATTGCCACCACGGGATTGACTGATGCGAACTTAAAAGAGTTGAAGAAACTTTCTGAGGTTTACACAGTTGTACAGAGTTATAACTTTTCGCTTGGAATACAAGTGCTTCTTCAGCTAACTAAACTAGCTAACGAAAAGCTGCCGGATTGGGATGTTGAAATATCCGAGACTCATCATCGTTTTAAAAAAGATAAACCATCTGGCACAGCAAAGATGATGCAGGAAATTTTCGGTGATAAAGAGGTTAATACTTCATCATTAAGATTAGGTAACGTTCCTGGAGATCATTCAATAAACTTTGCAGGTTTAGGTGAGGTACTTTCAGTTTCACACCGTGCAACTTCACGCAGGACATTTGCTGAAGGGATTCTGAAATCTGCTGAGTTTGCAATGAAGAAAGAAAGAGGATTTTATACTTTTACGGACGTGGTTTTTGAAAAATAAAAACACATTGTCATTCTGAGCGACCTGTCTGCCGGCAGGCAGGAGCGAAGAATCTTTTGAATAAGATTCTTCAGTCGTTTCACTCCTTCAGAATGACATAATAAATTCATTAGAAATTTTAGTTTTGTAAAATGGATTCTTACGAAGTAATTAAAAAAATATCTGAATCAAAAAAGAAAACTCCTGCAAAAGTTTATCTTCAGGGAGATCTGGATAAAATTGATTTTAGTAATTATGATTTTTACGGCTCACCAGTTTCCGGAATTATGTTTGTTGAATATGATCAACTAAAAAGTTTTATCAAGAAGAATGAAAAACATATCGTAAAACATCGCGTTGAAGTTGATCGCCGCAACTCTGCAATTCCTATGGCTGATCTTACAAAATATAATTGCAGAATAGAACCCGGCGCAATCATTCGCGATATGGTTGAGATAGGCGATAACTGTGTAATTATGATGGGAGCAGTTGTAAACATAGGTGCAGTGATTGGTGAAAAAACCATGCTTGATATGAACGTAGTAGTTGGCGGACGCGCGATTGTTGGATGCAAATGCCACATAGGCGCAGGAACTGTTTTAGCAGGCGTTATAGAACCCCCAAGCGCCGATCCTGTAATAATTGAAGATAATGTAATGATTGGCGCAAACGTTGTTATCCTTGAAGGAATTAAAGTAGGGAAGGGTGCTGTTATTGCAGCAGGTTCCGTTGTTATAAATAATGTTGAACCGAATATGGTAATGGCTGGCGTTCCGGCTAAGCCGCTAAAAAAAGTTGATGATAAAACTAAAAGTAAAACTCAATTGATGGAAGAACTGCGAAAGCTATAATGAGTATTATCGTACAAAAATATGGAGGTACAAGCGTTTCCGATGTTGATAAGCTGAAGAAGATCGCTGAAATGATTTCAGCAGTAAAAAAACAAGGGTACGATGTTGTCGCTGTGGTTTCTGCTATGGGTAAAACAACCAACTCACTTATTGAAATGGCAAAGAGTATTTCAACTAATCCGCCGCACAGGGAGATGGATATGCTGCTTAGTACAGGAGAGCGAACAACAATGGCGCTTCTTTGTATGGCACTCAGCGATTTGGGAGTTGAAGCAATTTCCCTTACAGGTTCGCAGGCAGGAATAATTACAAACGACCGCCACAACGATGCAAAGGTTATTGAGATAAGACCTGTTCGTGTGCAGGATGAACTGGAAAAGGGTAAAGTTGTTGTTATCGGCGGATTCCAGGGGGTGAGTTATAAACGCGATATAACTACCCTGGGAAGGGGAGGATCTGATACTTCCGCAGTTGCACTTGCTGCAGCTTTAAGTGCGGAGCGATGTGAAATTTATTCTGATGTGGATGGAGTCTATACAAGCGATCCGAATATTGTAAAAGATGCAAAACACCTTCCCGAAATTTCTTACCAGCAAATACAGGAAATGGCTGAAGCGGGTGCAAAAGTTTTAAATGCCCAGGCAGTGCAGTTTGCAAAGGAGGCAAAGATAGCTTTATACGCAAGAAGCACATTCAATCCTGGAAACGAAACAATCATAAGAGAAGTTTCTATTAAGGAGTTAGCAGGTGTACTTGCGGTTGTTTATGAGAAAGAGGTAATCCGCATATTTGTAAATAATCCTGGCAAAATTGAGTGGGTAATAAAGTTTTTTGAAGAGCATCAAATTCCGATTAAAGAATTCCAATTTTCCGGGTTAGGTAAAGGTTCCGGGTATAAGTGTTCCTTTATTACTTCAATTAGTAATGTTCACGATTGGGAAAGAGATAAAGAAATCCTAATAAATAAATTAAGACATGAAATTTATATAAATGAAAATCTTGGTACTCTTTCGGTAATTGGAGAAGGATTTAACCGCAATAGTAATGTTCTTAAAGAAACTCTTAATCTTTTAGGTGAAAAAGATATTGAAATTTTTGGAGTTGGTACTACATCTTTTAGAATATCAATTCTTGTTGAAAGAGATTTGCTTGAGCAAGCTGTAAAAGTATGCCATCAACATTGGCTTGGTTAAATAATTTTATTATAAATCCTTACCGATTCCTATTTTAGCAAAACCATCTTCTTAATTTCGGAATAAGAATCAGTCATTAATTCATAGAAATAAATACCTGAAGACTGATTTTTGGCATTCCATTTAAATGAATAATTTCCTGCATATAAATGTTCGTTCACTAATTCAACAACTTCCTGCCCGATAACATTAAATATTTTAAGTGATACACTTCCTCCGACCGGAATTGAAAATGAGATTGTTGTAGAAGGATTAAATGGATTAGGATAATTCTGTTCTAATTTAAAATTATCGGGTAAAGTTGTTTTATTTTCATTAACATCTGAAATTAAACCACCGCGCACTAACCTAACATAATTATAGATGCGTATAACATCACCCTGCGGACCAAATCCGTGTGGATAATTATTTGGATCACCTTGTTTTGGATCGCTGCGTTGTGCACCTGCTCCGTGCACATCCATTAAAATATAGTTTCCAGATCCTGGTGGAGTTTCCATAAACCCTGGCGCTTCACCAAAGGCTACATACACCGCTTTAGTAAATTGATGATCAGGTGGACCATCCGCATGGGTTGTACCAGCCCAATAGAATGGAAAATTCGTTTCTCCCCCTTCATCAATAATTGTTGATACTTCAAAAAGCGAATCAATTGCTGCGGAATTTGTTGTTTGGGGTGATCTTGTATAGTCTATAATACTCTGTAATTCTTTTGCATTTGGTAAACGCCAATCATTATATCCTAAAAAATTGGACTGGTTTTGTTGATAAACCCAATCAAATGCTTCTTCCCAGTTTAATCCTGCGCCGTTATCAGATTTGCTCCACATTAATCCTGTTGAACTATCCGTAATAGTTCCGTTGTTGTTATCTACAAAATTATTTATTCCATAATCAGTATTTCCGCGAACAAATCTTACTTCAAATAATTTTTCAGATCCACCGGGCATAGTAGTTCCATAACCTTTAATTCTTCCATCTGCAAAATTCACTCCAAAAACAGTGAAATCTCCATTCATTGTTGTTCCAACATACTCTGTGCTTGAAACATACTGTGCATCAATAAAACGTTCGCCGGAAGTTTCATCTCCATACCTAAATTCAAAATAAATTGTATCGATGAAGGGAATTGAACTGACAGCACTAATTCCAGTTACACCTCTAAAATCAATCAGCGAATACAATTCTTTAATAGCTGGTAATCTCCAGTCATTAAATCCATTAAGGGAAAATGTATCTGCAGCAGCTAGTGCACTATCGTAAGTAAACTTATCATCAAACAAAAATTGCTGCCAGGTTAAACCAGTATTTAAATCTGTAACTGTGCCGTCACTATTATCCTGAAAGTAAAAAAGAATACCTTCGTATTGTGCATCTTGTCCGTAGAATGGTTCACCTGGTTGAGGAAAAGGGATTGCCAGGAGAGTGTCATAGGTAACATCTTGCCCTGTATCAACAATCGGATAGGAATTGCCATACCCTTGTGGTAGCAATTGCATTGTGGAAATAAATAATAGAATAACGACTAACCTTAAATACTTAGCCATTGGAAAAATTTGCATATCTGCCTCGATAGAAATAATTAACATCATTTAAATACTTAGACAACTTCAACAAAATTAAAGTTTAATCCATTTCCTTTAGTTTAAATTATTTGCAAAAATTAAACTAAATTAATTCTTAATTTGTCAAAAATTCATAATTCATAAATCTTCGTAGACTAAACTTTATGCGTAGCACTTTTTTATTGACATTTCTTCTTATTGTAATAACTGTTGCTTTAATATTTCCCCAGCGAAAACCTGGAGAGGAAAGGCGAATGGGCGGAACGGTAAAGGGAATTATTATTGATGCTTTATCTGGCAATCCAATCGAATATTCTAATATACTTTTACTAAATGCAAATGATTCTTCAATGGTTAATGGAACTATCACGAATCCTAACGGCAGTTTTTTAATTGAAAAAATTAGACCCGGTAAGTATTATCTCGAAATTAAATTTATGGGATACAACAATAGGAAAACCGAAATTGAAATTAGCAGGGATTCACGAAATCATGATCTTGGCGAATTAAAGCTTGAACCGGTTGTTGTAAACCTTGGAGATGTTTTAATTGAGGGTGAGCGTTCCCCTGTAAGTTACCAGGTTGATAAAAAAGTGATCGATGTGAGCCAAATCCAAACAGTTATTTCAGGTAATGCTACAGATGTACTTGAAAATGTACCTTCGGTTACAGTTGATGTTGAAGGAAATGTTAGCTTGCGCGGCAGCAGTAATTTTACCGTTTTGGTAGATGGAAGACCATCCATTCTTGATCCGCAGGAATCTTTGCAGCAAATACCAGCAAGTACAATTAATTCGATTGAGATAATTACAAATCCGTCAGCTAAATACGATCCTGAAGGAACAGCTGGAATAATAAATGTTATTCTTAAACAATCTAAGGATAAAGGAATTGCAGGTATAACTAATCTAAATGCAGGATTAAATGAAAAATATGGAGGTGATTTTTTAGGGGAATATAAAAACTCCAATTTAAGATATTACTTAGGTCTCGATTATAATAAGAGGAATATGCCGGGCACTTCGCTTAAAGAAAATATTTACTACTATGATAACAATACTTCGTATTCAAATTCAAACGCTGATTTAAATAGGGGCAGAACAAGCTATGGAGTTCGCGGTGGGACAGAATTCATACTTGGTGAAGCAGATATTTTAACTTTTGGCGGAAGGTACGGTTTCAGGGAGGGAGCACGCTCATCAAACATTAATTATACTGAATGGAGCAGCATAGATCCGGGAGAATATTTTTATTTAAGTAACAGCGATAGAAGCCGATCTGGTTCTTATTACTCCATAAATTCAAATTATATTCATAAATTTAATTCTGATAATGGTCATCAATTAATGGGCGAGCTTTATTATAGCCGCCGCAACTCTGATGAAGTAACGCTTACATCAGATTTTTCAGCAGGTTTACAGTTTGGCGGCAGAAAGACTACCGAGATAGGTCCTTCATCACAGTTCCGTGGGAAGATTGACTACACACTGCCATTTAATGAGTTTAATAAGCTGGAAGCTGGTTACCAGGGGGAGATAAATAACTCTGAGGATGAAAACGGTTTTTATGAATATAATTCTGAAACGAATGAATACGAATACCAGCCGCTATTCAGTAATATGAATAATTACAATCGGACTGAGCATGCATTTTATTCAATGTACGCAGATAAAATTTATGATCTTTCAATCCAGGCAGGATTAAGAACAGAATACACTTACCGTCTAATTGAAGTACCAGCGACGAATAATGAATTTGAAATAAACAGGTGGGATTTTTTCCCGAGCATTCATACATCTTATAATTTTGAATCGGGAATGCAACTAATGGCGAGCTATTCGAGAAGGATAGAACGACCGCGAGGCTGGGCTCTTGAACCATTTGATACCTGGCTTGATGCGAATAATGTGAGAAGAGGAAATCCTGATCTTCAACCGGAATTTATCGATTCATACGAAGGAGGAATGCAGACGTATTTTGGTAAAGTTTCTCTCTCAACAGAATTATATTACAGGATAACCCATAAAAAGATTGAAAGAGTGAGATCAGTCTTTGCAGAAAATGTAACGTTAACAACTTTCGAAAATGTTGGAATTGATTATTCACTTGGCGGAGAATTCCTTCTTAATTTTAACCCGCTTGATTTCTGGAACATAAACCTTATGGGAAATCTTTATCAATATAGAGTTGAGGGATTTCTTTATAATAGAGATTTTTCGCAAACAAGTTTTAACTGGGATACCAGGTTCAACAATATGTTCAGGATTGGAAAGTTGACCCAACTACAATTGAATTTAAGATATAGTAGTCCGACTGTTTCTTCACAGGGTGAAAGGGAAGGCTATTTTTCAACTGATATTTCTGTAAAGCAGGAGTTAATTGAAAACACACTTGCTGCAACTTTACAAGTTAGAGATGTTTTCGGAACAGCAAAGTATGAATACACTTCAGCAGGAAGAGACTTTTCCACTTACACACATGCAACAAGAGAATCTCCGGTTGTAGTGCTTAATCTGCGTTACACTTTTAATAATTATAGACCTGAAAGAGAGAGACGCGGAGAAAATGGAGATTTTGATGAAGGTGATGATTTTTAATTAAGTTATTTTTCCAGAATCTATCAACAAAAAGTATTCTTCAAGTTGATGACTTAAAATACATGCTAAAATG
>CBEPPX010000048.1:0-9182 GCA_965511205.1 uncultured Ignavibacteriales bacterium
GACAACTAGGATGTTGGCTTAGAAGCAGCCATTCATTTAAAGAGTGCGTAATAGCTCACTAGTCAAGCGACTTGGCGTCGACAATACTCGGGACTTAAACTACCTACCGAAGTTGTGGGATTCTGACTCGTCAGGATCGGTAGAGGAACATTCTATATGCGCTGAAGGCAAACTGCGAGGTTTTCTGGAGCGTATAGAAAAGCAAATGTTGGCATAAGTAACGATAAACCAGATGAGAAATCTGGTCACCGAAAGTCTAAGGTTTCCTGAGCAATGCTAATCATCTCAGGGTTAGTCGGTCCCTAAGCCGAGGCCGAAAGGCGTAGGCGATGGATAACAGGTTAATATTCCTGTACCTGGTAAATTTTGTTCGACCGCAAGGAGGGACGCAGGAGTGAAGATCAGCCACCTGTTGGATTAGGTGGTCTAAGCAAGTAGGCCGAAAGTGTAGGCAAATCCGCACTTTCTTAAAGCCGAGATGCGAACGGGAGTCCGTAGGACATAAACTGATCGTAAACATACTGCCAAGAAAATCTTCGTGCGGGAGAAATTTATTAGACCGTACCGCAAACCGACACAGGTAGACAGGATGAGTATTCTAAGGTGCTCGAGTGAGCCGTGGTTAAGGAACTCGGCAAATTCACCCCGTAACTTCGGGAGAAGGGGTGCCCCCGGTAGGTGAAACTCTTCGCGAGTTTAGCTGAAAGGGGCCGCAGTGAAAAGGCCCAGGCGACTGTTTAACAAAAACACATGTCTCTGCGAAGTCAATTAAGACGATGTATAGGGACTGACACCTGCCCGGTGCTGGAAGGTTAAGAGGAGAGGTTATCCCTTCGGGGAGAAGCTTTGAATCGAAGCCCCAGTAAACGGCGGCCGTAACTATAACGGTCCTAAGGTAGCGAAATTCCTTGTCGGGTAAGTTCCGACCTGCACGAATGGTGCAACGATCTGGGCACTGTCTCAACCACGGGCTCGGTGAAATTGTGGTACCGGTGAAGACGCCGGTTACCCGCATACGGACGGAAAGACCCCGTGAACCTTTACTGCACCCTAACATTGGGTTCGGGTATAGCATGTGTAGGATAGGTGGGAGGCTTTGAAGCCGGGACGCTAGTTTCGGTGGAGCCAATGGTGAAATACCACCCTTGTTCTATTTGGATTCTAACCGCGGTCCTTGAATCAGGATCCGGAACATTGTTAGGCGGGTAGTTTGACTGGGGCGGTCGCCTCCAAAATTGTAACGGAGGCTCTCAATGGTTCCCTCAGCATGGTTGGTAATCATGCGTTGAGTGTAAAGGCAAAAGGGAGCTTGACTGCGAGACATACAGGTCGAGCAGGTGCGAAAGCAGGACTTAGTGATCCGACGGTCGCGAATGGAAGTGCCGTCGCTCAAAGGATAAAAGGTACTCCGGGGATAACAGGCTGATCTTGCCCAAGAGTTCACATCGACGGCAAGGTTTGGCACCTCGATGTCGGCTCATCGCATCCTGGGGCTGAAGAAGGTCCCAAGGGTTTGGCTGTTCGCCAATTAAAGCGGTACGTGAGCTGGGTTCAGAACGTCGTGAGACAGTTCGGTCCCTATCCTATGCGGGCGCAGGATACTTGAGAAGGGTCGCTCCTAGTACGAGAGGACCGGAGTGAACGAACCTCTAGTGCACCAGTTGTCGCGCCAGCGGCATCGCTGGGTAGCTATGTTCGGTTGTGATAAGCGCTGAAAGCATATAAGCACGAAGCACGCTTCAAGATAATGTATCCCTCCCGACGCAAGTCGGGACTAAAGACTCCTCGGAGATGACGAGGTTGATAGGCTGCAGGTGTAAGTACAGTAATGTATTCAGCCGAGCAGTACTAATAAGTCGTGAGACTTAACCATTAAATTTTTATCCACAGATTTGTCTTCTTAGTAATTTATGGCTCTGCTCTTTCATCTTTCATTTATTTTTTTGAAATTTTAATTTTGGTGACTATAGCCAGGGTGTTACACCTCTTCCCATTTCGAACAGAGAAGTTAAGACCTTGTACGCCGATGGTACTGCTCGGGCAGCTGGGTGGGAGAGTAGGTAGTCGCCAATTTTTATTTTAAACCCCGTTCACTTACTGTGCGGGGTTTTTTTATATCTCTTATCGATACTCTTCCTTCTTAATCTTAAAGAATATGATTAATGATTTTTGAAATTGGTAAATTTTATACGCTTGCATGAATTCAGTTCTATTTACGAAATTATTTGTTCTGTTAATTATTATATTCGGACAAAAAACTCTTCTATAACTAAATCATTATTATTATCTTTTCGAGTAATATTTTAAAATTATTTAATTTGATCACAGGTTTCTGAATCGTAAAATTATACTTCAACGATGAACCGTAATTCAAAAATAGAAACCACCACTAGTTGCTACCATTGCGGCGATGTATGTTCTGATGATTCAATTAAAATTGATGAAAAGATATTCTGCTGCAACGGATGCAAAACTGTTTACGAAATTCTTGATGACAATAAACTTTGCAACTATTATAACCTTGATCCCACTCCCGGTATCACCCCTTCACTATTACACAACACTAAGTTTGATTATCTTGATGACCAACAAACAATACAGCAAATAATAGATTTTACTGAGGGTGATGTTACTAAGGTAACATTTGATATTCCACAAATGCATTGCAGCTCGTGCATATGGCTGCTAGAAAATCTTTATAAACTAAATAAAGCTATTACCAACTCGCAGGTTGATTTCTTAAAAAAGAAACTGACCACCACATTTAACAATAAAAGAATCAGTTTAAAAGAATTAGTTCAACTTCTAACTTCAATTGGTTATGAACCGCAGATATTATTAGATAGCGAAGATAAACAAGCGGAAAAGAAAACAAGAAGTAAGCTTTATTACAAGGTTGGAGTAGCAGGTTTTTGCTTTATAAATATAATGATGTTAAGCTTTCCCGAATATCTTGGTATTGATCTATCGGATGCCTTTCTAAAAAGATTTTTTCTCTTTTTGAATTTGGTTCTTTCACTTCCGGTTTTCTTTTACTCTGCATGGGAATATTTTGGTTCTGCAATAAAAGGATTAAGAAAAAAGATTGTAAATATTGATTTGCCCATCTCTCTTGGAATTTTGGTTTTATTTACCAGAAGCGCTTACGAAGTTTTAAGCGGAACAGGCGCCGGTTATTTAGATTCGTTGACCGGTTTGGTTTTCTTCCTTCTAATAGGAAAATTGTTCCAGGAAAAAACCTACGGTGCTATGAATTTTGAAAGAAATTACAAATCGTTTTTCCCTTTATCTGTAACAATTAAAAAGGAGGGCAAAGAAAAATCAATCCCTGTATCAAAGTTGATGGTTGGCAACCGGATACTCGTTAGGCAAAACGAATTAATTCCCGCAGATTCAATTCTTTTTAATGGTAGCGGAAAAATTGATTACAGCTTTGTAACCGGAGAAGCAAAACCGGTTGAAAAAGTTTCGGGCGAAATGATTTATGCCGGCGGAAGACAAATTGGCAGCGCAATTGAACTTGAAGTTATTAAAGAAGTATCGCAAAGTTACCTTACACAACTTTGGAACAACGATATTTTTAATAATCCCGACAAGTCGGGAGAAAGTAATTTCAATCATTTCTCAAATGTTGTTAGTAAGTATTTTACAGCCGTTATTTTACTAATTGCTATTTGCGCTACATTGTTCTGGCTGCCGGTAAGTACTGGGAAGGCAATAAACGTATTTACAGCAATACTAATTGTTGCGTGTCCTTGTGCACTTGCATTATCAATTCCATTTACCCTTGGTAATACACTTAGAATTTTTGGTAAGAATAAATTTTTTGTAAAGAATATTTCCGCTCTTGAAGAATTGGGACGGGTTGATACTATAGTATTTGATAAAACAGGAACTCTTACAAAACCTGGTAAATCCGATTTAACATTTAGCGGCAAAGTGTTAACTCAATTCGAGCAGAAAATTATAAAATCTCTCTCACGTAATTCCATTCATCCATTAAGCAAAAAAATCTATTCTTCTTTAGAAGGAGATGAGCTGTTTCCCGTTACTAAGTTTGTGGAAACAACCGGGATGGGATTGGAAGGCGTTGTATTCGGACACACTGTAAAAATTGGTTCGAAAAATTTTGTAAGTGCTGATGAAGGTATTGATAAAGAATTGTCCCTTCAAAAAAACGAAGAAACCTTTTCAACAAAAGTTTTTTTATCAGTTGATGGCGAACTGCTCGGTTATTTCGAAATTTCAAACTCTTATAGGGAAGGTATTGATGCAATTATTAATGCTTTCACTAAAAAATTCAATCTCTCATTACTTTCCGGTGATAACGAAGGTGAGAAACAAAATTTGTTACGATTTTTTAATGATGAATCTCAACTATTTTTTAATCAATCTCCAGAGGATAAGCTTTATTACATAAAAAATCTTCAATCAAATGGAAGCAAAGTGCTGATGGTTGGTGATGGTTTGAATGATGCCGGCGCCCTTAAACAAAGTGATGTAGGTATTGCAATTACAGAAGATACAGGTGGTTTTTCTCCGGCAAGTGATGCAATTTTAGATGCTGAAAAATTTAATCTTTTACCAAAGTTTATTAGCTTTTCAAAATCAAGTATTATTATAATTTTTATTAGTTTTACAATCTCTTTTTTATACAATTTAATTGGATTAGGGTTTGCTGTGCAAGGAATATTATCCCCAATTGTTGCTGCCATTCTTATGCCGCTTAGTTCAATCTCGGTGGTAGTGTTTGCCACTTTATCTACTAATTTATTAGCCAGAAGGAGAGGTTTACTATCGACGTTATAGTACTTCTTATAGCAGTAAGCTTATTAGTTGCAATCTCATTTTTAGCCGCGTTTTTGTGGGCGGTTAAAAGCGGGCAGTATAAAGATACGTTTACCCCTTCTGTAAGGATGTTATTTGATAACAACGAAAATAAGTCATCAGAAAATGAAAAATAAAATTTAATTCAAATCAGGAGAAGCCATTTATGGAGTTGGAAAAATTCAGTTACGATAACGTGATTGTTAAAAAGTTTGCTTTCGCCACATTACTCTGGGGAGTTGTAGGGATGCTTGTTGGTGTACTAATTGCAACCCAGCTTTTTGCGCCCGATCTTAATTTTCAAATTCCGTTTTTAACCTTTGGAAGATTAAGACCATTGCACACAAATGCTGTAATATTTGCGTTTGTTGGGAATGCAATTTTCACAGGTATTTATTACTCTCTTCAGCGTCTGCTTAAAGCAAGAATGTTCAGCGATCTTTTGGGCAATATTCATTTTTGGGGATGGCAATTAATAATTGTTGCCGCAGCAATTACCTTACCGCTTGGCTTAACAACAAGTAAAGAGTATGCTGAACTCGAATGGCCTATCGATATTGCTATTACAGTTGTTTGGGTCATATTCGGTATTAATATGATCGCAACGATCTTAAAGAGAAGAGAAAAACATATTTATGTAGCTATTTGGTTTTACATTGCAACCTGGGTTACAATTGCGGTTCTCCATATTGTTAATTCCATTGAGATTCCCGTTACTCTATTTAAAAGCTATCCAATTTATGCGGGCGTGCAGGATGCCCTCGTTCAGTGGTGGTATGGGCATAACGCAGTTGCTTTCTTTTTAACAACTCCATTTTTAGGATTGATGTATTATTACTTACCCAAAGCTGCAAACAGACCGATTTATTCATATAGATTATCAATCGTGCATTTTTGGTCTTTAATTTTCTTATACATTTGGGCAGGACCTCATCACTTGCTCTATTCTGCTTTACCTGATTGGGCGCAATCTTTGGGAACTGTCTTTTCTATAATGTTAATCGCTCCGTCGTGGGGAGGAATGTTAAACGGATTACTCACTCTTCGCGGTGCGTGGGATAAAGTGAGGGAAGAACCTATTCTAAAGTTTATGGTGGTTGCTGTTACAGCTTATGGAATGTCAACTTTTGAAGGTCCTATGCTTTCACTAAAAAACATTAATGCCTTTGCACATTTTACTGATTGGATTGTTGCACATGTTCATATTGGAGCTTTGGGATGGAACGGTTTTCTTACATTCGGAATGCTATACTGGCTTGTACCAAAACTTTGGCGCACCGATCTCTACTCTAAAAAACTTGCGAATGCTCATTTTTGGATTGGTACTTTGGGAATTGTTTTCTACGCTTCTTCAATGTACTGGTCAGGTGTTGCTCAATCTATGATGTGGAAACAATTTGATGGTCTTGGTGTGCTTCAATATCCAAACTTTCTTGAAACGGTATTACAGATCATCCCGATGTATATTATAAGAGCTTTTGGCGGAACACTTTTCTTAGTTGGTATGCTGATGATGGTTTATAACTTGATAAAAACCATGATGATGGGATCCTTCGTGAAAGAAGAAGCAGCTGAATCTATGCCGTTGGAAAAGAAAGTAGATTCGTTCAAAAGAGGTACACGCCATCGCTGGCTTGAAGGTAAACCGGTACTCTTTTTAGTGTTAACTCTTGTTGTAATACTTATTGGCGGAATAGTCGAATTTGTACCAACATTTTTAATTAAATCAAATATACCTACAATTGCAGCAGTTCAACCTTACACTCCTTTAGAATTACAGGGTAGAGATATTTATATACGCGAAGCTTGTAATAGCTGCCACTCACAGTTAATTCGTCCTTTCAGATCGGAGACTGAACGCTACGGAGAATATTCTAAAGCAGGTGAGTTTGTTTATGATCACCCATTCTTGTGGGGCTCTAAACGAACAGGACCTGATCTTCATCGTGAAGGAGGAAAGTATCCAAATCTCTGGCATTATTTACATATGGAAGATCCGGTAAACATGTCACCCGGCTCAATAATGCCTAAATATCCATGGCTTATAACAGACGATCTGGATATATCAACTACTAGGAGAAAGATAGAGGTTATGAAGGGTTTTGGAGTTCCTTATCCTGATGGATACGAAGAGATAGCAAATAGTGATTTGGTAGCTCAGGCAGAAAAAATAACACTCGATTTACAAGAAAGTGGAATTCCTGCCGATCCAAATAAAGAGATAATTGCGTTAATCGCTTATCTGCAAAGGTTGGGAACAGATATAAAAGTTAATAATTAGAATTGATGAAAGTAGAATTATAAGATGATTAGAAATTTATTACAATCGATTGAAGGAGTGGAAATTTATCCGCTTATCTCTTTAATAGTTTTTATAATATTCTTCGTGGTGATCTTAGTGTGGATGTTTAAGATCGATAAAAATTATATTAAAGAGATGGAACAATTACCACTGGATTCAAATAATAACAGAAATTTAAATTCAACAGGTAATACAAATGATTAATAACATTTTAAGAGCTGTAAAGATGAAATTAATTACCTTCTTTTTCTTCTTCTTAACAGTGAAAACTACATTTGCTTCCGGCGAGTCAGACTTTCCGCCGAACTATTATGATATAATTGCTATAGTTCTGGTTCTGGTTGTAATTATTGCTTTTCTTGGGTTGATATTTGTTGAAACTAAAAAAGTAGCCGCTAAGACAAAAGAAATTTCTCTAATTGCTAAAATTGGTCTTATTTTCAACAAGTCTGTACCAATTGAAAAAGAAGATGAAATTCTCCTTGATCATAATTATGATGGAATTAAAGAGCTTGATAGTCGTGTTCCACCCTGGTATAGTGGTCTGTTCTACGCAACGATAATATTTGCAGTTTATTATATGCTGCACTTCCATGTTTTTAACACCGGAAAATTAATGCATGAAGAATATGAAGAAGAAATGGAATTTGCTTCATTGCAAAAAGCTGAATTAATGAACACAGGGTCAGTAGTTACAGAAGAAAATGTAACTTTGTTAACGGATAATGCTTCTTTGTTCTCCGGTAAAGCAATTTATGATGTGAACTGCGTAGCTTGTCATTCTGCTGATGGAGGCGGTTTAGTTGGTCCCAACTTCACGGATGAATATTGGATTAACGGTGGTGGAATAAAAAATATTTTTAAAACCATTAAGTACGGTGTTCCATCAAAAGGTATGATTAGCTGGCAGACACAGTTGAACCCGCTTCAAATCCAGGAGGTTGGAAGTTATATAATGACCTTTCAGGGTACAACACCTTTATCACCAAAAGCACCTGAAGGAGAAGTTTGGGTTGAACCGGAATCATCTTCTGCTGATGAGGAACAGATCAATCTTTAGTTAATAAATAATGTTATGTAAAATGATAATTTTACATAACGAAGAAACGATAAAATGGTCATTCAGCAAGAATCTTGTTATATAATCTATCTATAAATATTTTTTTATTCATTTAGTATAAAAAGATTCCTTCTGAATGACAGCTGCGCAAAATGAGTCAATATATACTGGGGTAGAATCCTTTTCTGTAAAAGAGTATTTAATTTTTTATGAACGAAAACGTTGCGGAAGAAAAAAAAGAAGAAATTAACTCTGAGAGTTTTCGCGATCAGATCTCCACTGTTAATAAAGAGGGGAAAAGGAAATGGGTATTCCCTAAAAAACCATCCGGCAGATTTTACAATGCGCGTAACATTGTTAGTTCCATACTTCTCATAATCCTTTTCGCAACACCGTTTATTAAAGTTAACGGTCAACCGTTTATGCTTTTCGATATAGTGAACAGGAATTTTATCCTTTTCGGAATACCGTTTGGTCCGCACGATTTCTTCCTTTTCGTTTTAGCAATGATTGCAACCATTGTTTTCATCATACTTTTTACTGCTGTATTCGGCAGGGTGTTTTGCGGATGGGCTTGCCCGCAGACAATTTTTATGGAGATGGTGTTCCGCAAAATTGAATACTGGATTGAAGGTGACTTTAGAGAACAGAAAAAATTAAAAGCTGCCCCGTGGACTGGCAAAAAGATATTCAAAAAAACATTAAAACATATAATTTTTTATGCCATCTCATTCATCGTTGCAAATATCTTTCTTTCGTACATCATCAGTATGGATGAGTTGATTAAAATCATTTCAGATCCGCCAGCACAGCATTTACAAGGATTGATTGCAATTATAATTTTTTCGGGTGTGTTCTATTGGGTATTTTCTTATTTCCGCGAGCAGGTTTGTACAATGGTTTGTCCTTATGGAAGATTGCAGGGAGTTCTTCTTGACAGAGATTCCATCGTAATTGCGTATGATAATATTCGCGGGGAGCCACGCGGCAGGT
>CBEPPX010000049.1:0-9124 GCA_965511205.1 uncultured Ignavibacteriales bacterium
TTTTATGCATGTCGCTGAATTCATCATTAACTGTATATTCATAATTATCATCAATAACGACTTTGCTTTTGCAGAGATCACTTGTAAAAAAGGAGAGAGTAAATTTATGCGGTAGTTCCGGTTTTACGTATGCGTCTATCAGGTAAACTTCAATCGAATCTGTTTCCTGGCTGTAAAGATTAATTGTTGTTAGAACGATTATACATAGAAATATGATTTTCTGTAATTGATGTATCATAGGAATTAAATTAGTTAAAAAATATTATTCAAAGCTACAAAATGTTGTGGAATTATAAAGATAGTTTGGTTCTATATATTATTGTTAATTTCAAATAAGTTGCTATTATTTGTTTTATCAGTTAATTTTCTGTTATAACGTATTGCGCCTGCCTGTCGTCAGACAGGTTTATTGAGATGTTGCCAGCAATGTAAGACTTAGAAAAACACTTATAATTATGCAGAACAAAAGACTTATCATAATCGTGCTCACTTCAGCAATTCTATTGCTCATACCATTAATCGCGATGCAGTTCACAGATGAAGTAAATTGGACTCTGTTCGATTTTGTTGTAGCGGGAGCTCTATTGCTCGGCACTGGTCTAATGTGTGAGCTTGTAATAAGGAAGATAAACAATATCAAGTACCGAATCGCTGTCTGTGTAGCTCTTCTGGTTGTCCTCCTGCTCATTTGGGCAGAACTTGCAGTCGGCATCTTCGGGACACCGCTCAGCGGACAGTAGATAGTAAATTAAAAAAACAAACACTGCCGGCAACAAGGGCTATAACTCATGTCGGTACGCACTTCATAGCCAGAACCGTTAACCAGCAGCCTTTTCAACATCCTCAATTAAGTCCTCAACATCTTCAATTCCAACAGAAAAACGAACGAGTGAATCTGTTAATCCAAATTTTTCTCTTTCTTCTTTCGGCACGGAAGCATGAGTCATCGAAGCAGGATGGCAAATTAAACTTTCTACACCACCAAGGCTTTCTGCAAGTGTAAATACTTTTACATTGTTTAAAACTTTTTTAGCTCTTTCAAGCGTTCCAAAATCTGCAGATACCATTCCTCCAAAACCGCGCATTTGTTTTTTAGCAAGTTCAAACTGAGGATGATTATTTAATCCGGGATACATAACTTTTTCAACCATTCCAGATTTAACAAGCCAATCAGCAAAAATTCTTGCGTTTTCATCATGCTGCTTCATTCTTACAGCAAGTGTTTTAGTTGCGCGTAATACAAGCCAGCAATCGAATGGAGAAGGAACACCACCAGCTGCATTTTGAATGTACCTAATTCTTTCGTGTACCTTTTCATCGCTTGTAACAATCATTCCACCGATAACATCGCTGTGCCCGTTTATATATTTTGTAGTGCTGTGAAGAACTATATCAATTCCCCAATCTAATGGATTTTGAAAATATGGACTCATAAAAGTATTATCACAAACAGTTAGCAATTTATTCTTCTTTGCAATTTTTGCAACTCCATTTAGATCTGTTAAAACGAGCATCGGGTTGGTAGGAGTTTCCACAAAAATCAATTTTGTATTATCTTTTATTGCATTTTCAATATTTTTCAAATCGCTTGTATCAACCCAGGAATATTGCAAACCAAACGCAGTTAAATTCTGTTCAAACAACCTGTACGTTCCACCGTAAACATTGTTTGATACAATTATATGATCACCGGATTTCACTAAACTCATTAATGCATGAGTTGCAGCTAAACCGGAAGCAAATGCTATTCCATATTTTCCTTTTTCCAATGCTGCAATATTATTTTCGAGTGCTTCGCGGGTTAAATTTTGAGTTCTCCCATATTCATATCCTTTATGTTTACCAAGTTCATCTTGCTTGTAAGTAGATGTTTGATAAAGCGGCGTTATCACTGCTCCCGTTGTTGGATCAGGAATTTGCCCTGCGTGTATTGCATCTGTTGAAAAGCCCATGTTAAATCCTTAAGTCGTTGTTCAAATTTTGTAAACTCTGTCACACTGTCCGCCACGGCGGATTATCGAAGTGTGACTGTCATCCTTCGACAAGCTCAGGATGACATTGAATTTTTGTCACACTGAGCCTGTCGAAGTGTGAATAATATCATTGCTTATTTGATTTTGATAATTTTACCAATTTTTCAAAATCATCTTCAATCAAAGCTTCCTTCTTAGCTCTGCTCCATCCTTTTATTTTTTTCTCTGCTCTGATTGCTTCTCTAACATCACTAAATCGATTAGAAAAAACTAAAGTAACAGGCAATCGTTTTGAAGTATAGCCTTTAAATATTCCATAATTATGTTCATTAATTCTTTGCTCAAGGTTTGATGTTACACCTGTATAGTAACTTTCATCTGAACATTTAACAATATAAACAAAATAGTCCTTCATTTTTTGTATTGCTCATCCTTCGACCAGCTCAGGATGACATACATCACTCATCATCAAAATGTATTAAATCATAACGCGTGATGATATCTGTAATCAAACCAAAATCACTTACTAAAATTGCTGCATTATCTTTCATGATATTTTTAACTTCAGAAAATTCTGTTTTCGCATCGAGTGTAGGGCAGCATTCTCCCATTACATCTCTTACAGTTCCATTAATCAATCCGGGATCATCAACAAGTTTTTTCATTAACTTATTTTCTATTATGCAGCCGATAGCTTTTCTTCCCACCATTACCGGAATATGGGAAAAACCTCTTTCATTAATTAATTTTACTACATCTCTAACTTTCGTATTATCTTTAACATAGGTTATATCTTCAATGCCGCGTGCTTTCTTCGAATCAGAAATATCACGTAAAGTTTTAATTTCAGAATCGAGTAATCGGTTCATCTTTAACCATTCTAAATTATGACCTTTGGATAAATATCTTTCGCCGGTATCACAAACAATAAATACTACAACATCATCCTCGCTTAAATCTTTTGCAATTTCCAGCGCAACATGAACTATTGTACCTGTACTGGCTCCGCAAAAAATCCCTTCTTCTCGCGTAAGTCTTCGTGCAGCCCCAAATGAGATCTTATCACTTACATTAATAATTTGATCAATGTATTGGAAGTGAACATTTTCCGGCAGGCAATCCTGCCCGATTCCTTCAACAAGGTATGGTGTTCCTTTTATCAGTTCACCCGTTTCTTTGTAATGTTTAAATATAGAACCGAACGGATCTGCACCAATTACTTTTATATCAGGATTTTTTTCCTTTAAATATCTGCCGGCACCGCTTATAGTTCCACCCGTACCAATACTCGAAACAAAGTGAGTTATTTTTCCATCTGTCTGCTGCCAGATTTCCGGTCCAGTAGTTTTATAATGAATTTCAGGATTAGAAGGATTGGAATACTGGTATGCAAATATTGAGTTTGTTGTTTCGCTGTGAATTCGTTTTGCAACATTAACGTAATATTCCGGATCATCCGGTTCAGCCATATTTGATACTACGATAACTTCCCCACCCAGTGCTTTCAGGTAATTAATTTTTTCAGAACTCACTTTATCTGTTACTACAAAAATTGATTTGTAATCTTTTACCGCTGCTGTAATTGCAAGCCCTATGCCTGTGTTACCGCTTGTTGCCTCGATTATTGTTCCACCTGGTTTCAGCTCACCTTTCTTCTCCGCATCAATAATCATATTAAAACCAATCCGGTCTTTAACACTGCCACCAGGATTTGCAGATTCGAGCTTTGCAAAAATCTGTGGCTTCAATCCCTTGTTAATTTTGTTTATCCTGATGAGCGGTGTGTTTCCAATCTGCTCAAGAATACTATTCTTAAATTCCAATTAAGCATCTCCAAAAGTTATAATTTTGCTAAAATTTTGAGCAATAATAAGCAATAGTTTTAATTGATGAAAGATTTTTATGACGGGAGGATTACAAATTTAGTTGAAAATGAACAGAATTATTGCAGCTTCAGCAATTATTGGTTAATTTATATCAGCTCAGGTTTTCATCAAACATTAGAATATTTAACTTTATAATTATGCCGAAAGAAAAATTAGGTGTTAAACTTAGAAAGCAATATGATCGGGAAGAGACTCCTGAAGTACTTCTTTTAAAATTCAGAAGCAGGTTTGAATCTCAATCTAATCCGGTAATGGGAAATATTGTTGGTGATCATATATTTTTCAAAATTTTACCCGGGCAAAGACATTACTGGTCGCCGGAAATGGATATAACTTTTGAAAAGAAGGAGAAAGGAACATACGTTAGAGAAGTAATCGGACCAAACTCAAATATTTACACACTAACGATGTCTTTACTTTTTTTTACAGCTGTTCTATTATTTTTTGCAATTATGTTTTTGTCTTCCCAAATCACTCTTGATCTGCCAACAACAACTACATGGATTTTTATTTGGATAGGTGTAATGATAGTTCTTCTTCTATTGCTTATTATGTATTTCGGAAGAAGAAAAGCCAAACCGCAAATGATTTTTATGAAGGAATTTGTTGATAGTGTAATGAACTCAGATGAACAATCGTAAAGTAATCTCTATTATTTTCGTTGCAGCAGGAATTACGTTTTTACTTTCCGGTTTATTCGGATCGATTTTCTATATCTTCACAGTTATTGAATCATCAAAACTTGCAGATAAATCATTGATATTCTGGTATTCACCTTTCTTGCTATTTGGAATAATGTTTATAATAGCTGGAACCTTATGTACAGTGATGGGATTTAAATCATTTAAAGGCGATGAAGGTGCTTATAAATCAACTAAAGTTTTACTCATCATATTATCAGCAATCATTTTTGTAATAGTTATCTTCTTATTAATTAATAGTTATATTCTTTAGGATTTGACATTGAAATTGATTGTTAAATTTTCGGTTGTAGAGCGATATTCTCATTTTTATGTTTGGAATGAGTATAAATATATTTGGAGTTACAATTGAACAATAACATTTTACCCCGTGAACAAACAATGTATGAAGCGCTGTTAAAAAAAGACAGTGAGTTTGAAGGAATATTTTTTGCTGGAATAAAAACAACGGGAATTTTTTGCAGACCAACCTGTACAGCCCGGAAACCGAAAAAAGAAAATGTTGAGTATTTTTCTTCTGCAAAATCAGCTTTACATAGTGGTTACAGACCATGCAAAGTTTGTCATCCAATGAAATTTAACGGCGAAGTTCCAGGATGGATTAAAAATATTTTAAATGATGTCGATCAAAATAAAAATATAAAATTGAGAGATTCTGATCTTCGAAAAAGAGAAATAGATCCTGCTCGAATTCGCAGGTGGTTCAAAAAGAATCACGGAATGACATTTCAATCTTACTTACGTTTATTAAGAATAAACAATGCTTTTGGAAGAATTAAACATGGCGATAAAGTTGTTGAATCCGCATATGAACATGGATATGAATCATTAAGCGGATTTACAGAATCGTTTAAAAAATCAACAGGATTCTCACCTTCAAAAAGTAAGTACAATAAAATCATCACTGTTACCAGAATTTTAACACCATTAGGACCTATGCTTGCCGGTGGAACAGATGAGGGAATTTGCTTACTTGAATTTGTAGACCGGCGTATGCTTGAAACTCAGATTCAGCGCTTGAAAAAATTATTAAAAGCTGAGTTCGTACCCGGAACGTGTAAGCATTTTGATATTCTGGCAAAACAATTAAAAGAATATTTTGATGGAAAAAGAAAACTATTCGATTTACCTTTGCAACTTCCCGGAACTGAGTTCCAGGTAAAAGTTTGGAAGGAGCTGATGAAAATTCCATTTGGTTTAACGCGTTCGTATAAAGAGCAAGCAATTGCACTAAGCAATCCAAAAGCTGTGCGCGCAGTTGCCAGGGCAAATGGAGATAACAGAATTGCAATAATTATTCCCTGCCATCGCGTGATTGGCAGCAACGGTGAGCTTGTTGGATATGGCGGCGGAGTATGGCGAAAGCAATATTTATTAGAATTAGAAAAACACAAAGAGTAACTATGGCAAAAATAAAAGAAATAGAAATGGTTATTGTTCCCCCTCCTGTGCACATGGTTGGAGATGGTTTCAGGGTTCATACTTTTTTTCCGGGTCATCATTTTGATCAAGCGAGGATGAGTCCTTTTTATCTTCTTGATTATAATTCTAAATTTGAATTTTCTCCAAGTGAAACTCCGAGAGGTGTTGGCGTGCATCCTCATAAAGGATTTGAAACAGTTACGATTGCGTATCATGGAAAAGTTGCACACCACGACAGTGCAGGTAACAGTGGAGTAATTGCAGAAGGTGATGTGCAATGGATGACAGCTGCTTCAGGTGTTTTACATAAGGAATATCACGAAAAAGAGTTTAGTAAAAAAGGCGGAACTTTTCAAATGGTTCAGTTGTGGGTTAACCTTCCGGCTATACATAAGAAAGCACAACCAAAATATCAGCCAATATTACATAGCGAAATGGGTAAATATAATTTAACAGAAAATTCAGGTGAAATTAATGTTATTGCAGGTAGTTACAAGGGAATTGAAGGATCTGCTTCAACTTTTACTCCTATAGAAATGTATGATATCCGCCTTAACGAAAATGCATCGCTCAATTTAAGTTTACCGGAACATTACAATACTTCTGTTTTAATTATTGAAGGTGTAGTTATGGTAAACAATAAAAAAGTTGATGAAAATCATCTTGTACTGTTTAAAAATAATGGAACGGACATTGAGATTTCAGCTTTAAACAAAAGCATTATTTTACTCCTTAGCGGAGAGCCTATAAATGAACCTATCTTTCAATACGGTCCTTTTTTGATGAATACCCGCCAGGAAATTGAAGAAGCCATGAATGATTTTAATAGCGGAAAGTTTGGTCACCTCGAAGATTGAACTAAATAGTTAAACGAAACTAAACCCTCTTAAAAACTCTTCATTTGTTACCGGCTTTATCAATTAATTCCACTCTAAACCAAAAATCCAATTACTAATGATTTTCATCGCATCCGGTGAAAATGTTTCTTCAATTTTTCCGTACTCAAGCGGAGAGCCAGTTTCTGCAGTCTGGAAAAGATGATTCAATCCCTTCAGCTCAGCAATCCTGTAATTTTTATTTCCTCCTTCTTTAAGTGCCATTTCAATGGCAGTAAGATTTTCTTTAGGCGGAACCTGCAGATCCTTTTCACCACATATTGCCAATACAGGGCATTTTACTTTTGTTAATGCGGAATAGGGATCATATTTAATAAAATACCTGAACCATGGGTTAAGCAAAACTTTCGATTGGATTTCAAGAAACTTCTCGATATCACCTATCTCATTCTTTTCTTCACCGCTCAGTTCTGCATAAACATCCTCATAGTGCTGGCGTAACTTTTTATCTGCTTCAGTACTGTCATTGTTACCCATCACTATATTATAAACTCCCCGTTGAATCCGTAAATCCCTCTTAATAACTTCCTCACCTTCACCATTAGCACGCATAATAAGTTCTGTCTGTAAAATCAAAATAGAATCTCCGCGCAAACCGGTTCCTGCCATCAGCACAATAAAAGCAACATCCTTTGAACTATTTGCAGCCATCGGGGCTATTATTCCACCCTCACTGTGTCCAATCAATCCAATTTGATCGGGATCAATTTCTTCCCTTGATTTAAGGAATTCGACCGCTGCAAGAACATCATCAGAAAAATCAACACTTGTTGCGGATGAAAAATCACCGGTCGATTTTCCTGTTCCTCTATCATCAAATCTTAAAACTGCAATTCCATTCCGGGTTAAATGATCCGCGAGAACCAGAAAAGGTTTGTGCCCTAATAATTCTTCATCGCGGTTTTGCGGACCTGAACCTGTTATGAGCACGACAGCAGGAAACAGATCTCCCCCATCGGGAAAGGTTAAAGTACCTGCAAGTGTGATTTTAGCATTTTTGTTTTCAAATTTCACCTCTTCAACTTCATAAGGAAATGGTTTTTTAGGTTCCTGTGGACGATTAGGTTTATCAACTTTTTCTGCTTTTCGAAGAACAAGTGGCAGCACCATTCCTCCCTGATTCCAGTTTCCTTTAATCATAATGCTGTCGGCAAAATATTTCCCTTCATAAAAACCTGCTATGGAATTAACAATAAATTTTACTGAGTCCTCATCAATGATTACTTCATCAACAGGTATATCAAATGCACCCTGATCAGGGCTGTCTAAAGTTGCTCTTAGATTTCCCATTGTATCATTGGCAACATTAAAGACTATTCTTAATTCTACAGATGAAATCAGTAAAACTCCCTGCCAACTACCTTCTATATCTAATTGCTTCAGATTGATTGAGTTATGCCGGGAAGTTGCTGTTAATTGCAATGAAATGGAAATTACTGTGATAACAAGTAAAGACTTTACTAATTTTTTCATATCTGTATCCTCGTTAGTCCGATTTTATTAATTGATACACAATAATTTGATTTTTATTCATTTTGGAACTTAAGAATATCATTAAAAACTAAATCCCCTTAAAAATTCTTCAATCCCCATTCGCTTTTTCCCTTCCTGTTGTAGTTCGAGAATACGCAATGCATTTTCGCTGCAACCAACATGCAGCTCTGTTTTGGATTGAAAAAACTCACCTGGAGAAAGATCATTTCTTTCAACAACTTCAGATTTGTAAATTTTTATATTTTTTCCATTGTGAATAAAATGAGCACAAGGAATTGGTGAGAGCCCTCTTACTAAATTTTGTATCTTAAATGCAGGTTGATTCCAATCTATCAACGAAGTTTCTTTAGTAATCTTAGGTGCGGGTGTTGCTAGTGAATCATCCTGGTTCAAAAGTTCATAACCACCCCTTTCAATCATATCAACAGTTTCGAGCACAACTTGCGCACCTATTTCACTTAACCTATCGTGCAAAGTACCCAGCGAATCTTCATTAAAGATCTCAACTTTTTTTTGCAAATATATATTTCCCGTATCAACTTTTTCCGCTAACTTAAAAGTTGTTAGCCCGGTTTCTGTTTCACCATTTATCAGTGCCCACTGTATAGGCGCTGCACCCCTGTATTTAGGGAGAAATGAGCCATGTAAATTAAATGAACCGAATTTAGGAATTGTAAATACTTCAGGTGGAAGAATACGAAAAGCAACAACAACATAGAGATCTGCATCATACTTTTTCAAATCTTCAACAA
>CBEPPX010000050.1:0-9071 GCA_965511205.1 uncultured Ignavibacteriales bacterium
CTTGTAGATACTGCTATGGTAGGAAGACTTGAAGAAGCAACTTATGCACTTGCTGCCATGGGCATTGGTGTGCTGGCAACATGGGCGCTTATAAGTTTCTTCTCAAGCCTGGCAACAGGAATTCACGTAATAGTTGCCCGAAAGTATGGGGAAGGAGACTATATCTCCTGTGGTGTTACCCTTAATAACTCACTGCTTATTGCCGTTTTGATAGGAATTGTAGTGGCTACGCTGGGCATTGTATTTGCCGGACCTATCGCTCATCTATTTGCAACAGATCATACTGTTGGTGAATACGCAAAAGATTATATCTTTTATAGATTTTTTGGTATCCCGTTCTTTTTAATTTCCGTTTCATATAGGGGATTCTTTTTCGGAATTAATAAAACAAAAATATTTATGTTTTCCGGGGTAATTACTAACCTGCTAAACGTACTTTTCAATTACATGTTTATTTACGGCGCATTCGGTTTACCAAGAATGGGGCTGGCTGGCGCGGGACTTGGCTCAACCCTGGCAACTTTGTTCGATCTCTTCTTTTATACATCTATTATTTTACTCCCGGTTTATAGAAATAGATTTCAGAATTTAAAAAACTTCCGGCTTGATAAAAATATAATTTCAGGAATATTCAAAATATCCATCCCGGTGTCTTTTCAGAATGTTTTCATATTAATTGGTTTTCTAAGTTTTGTTTCTATTATCGGGATAATAGGTACTAAAGAGCAGGCAGCGACGCAGGCAATCATAAGCACTTTGTTTATATCTTTCCTTCCATGTTTTGGATTTGGAATTGCTGTACAAACTTTGGTTGGTATTAATCTGGGTGCAGGAAAATTCAATCTGGCTAAAATTTACGGATTTGAAACTGCTAAAGTAGCAACTATCTACACAATAGTACTTGGAATTATTTTTATGATCATTCCGGATTATGTACTCTTAATAATTACCAATGATCAATCAATTATTGAAACTGCAAAATCATCTTTAAGAATTGCAGGTTTTGCGCAAATATTTTATGGTATAGGTGTAGTGTTAGCTAACGGACTTCAGGCAGCAGGGAGGACAGTATTCGTTATGAAGTCCGAAATACTAGCCAATTTGTTCATTTTTGTTCCTTTGGCATATTTTTTGGGAGTTTATCTTCAATTAGGATTGGTTTATGCGTGGTTGGCGTTACCAATATATATCATTAGTTATTCTTTAATGATATTCCTTAAGTTTAATTCAAGTGATTGGTATACTAAAATACCTATAGAAAAAAGCTAAATATAGAACATGTAAAATATTCCGATGAAATTACAGAAAAGTAAAATGTTACCGAAAAGTATTGACATTAAAGTACTTTCAAGATATATTTTGAGTATGAAATTTGGATTTGCAAAGATTTTTGTATTATTCTTTATTGCTACCGCTATTTATGCGGGGGCATTTTTAGAATATTTCCACGGTCGCAGCGAAGGTGAAGATATTAGACTGGAGTGGAAAACGGGTGAGGAGTCAAATCTTCAGAATTTTGCCATTGAAAGAAAAACCCCAAAAAGTTCATTTGCCGAAATTATTACTATTCAACCCAAAGGAAATAATTCATTTTATTCTTATCTGGATAAATCTGCATATAAACCTACAAGTGCTATGATCTTTGTGTACCGATTAAAAATTGTTGATAATAACAATCAGGTATCCTACTCTGCAGAAATTACTGTATCTCATAATGTATCGGGTGTAAAGCGTACATGGGGTAGCATCAAGGCTATGTTCAGGTGATTCTTGTCTCGTTCCACACAATTCCTTTTAAACACATCAATCAATTATCAGTTTTAAAGTTTCTCAATTTATCTTTTTTACTTTTTCTATTAATATTTTTTAGCTCGTTCACGGGTTGTTCAAGTTCAAAGCGATATACAATTGAGACTGAAATTCCTACAAGGATAGAATTAAATGAAACTGCAATAAGAGTTTTGATTGATGAAGCTGAAACATCCACATTCTTAACTCTTCAAACCCCTGTTCACTTATACAACGGTACAAAGAAACTGGCTTTAATAAATGCTGGAAATACTATTGAATGTTACAATTCATTTGATGAAATAACAGTAAAGATAGAGAGTAAAAAATTCACGGATAAATATTTTCACCTGGAATCAGCTAATAACAGTTACATCAACTTTAACGGCAAAGCTTATAAGGGCTCATTAAAACTTACAGCAACCAATAACTTTATTGAAGTTGTAAATTACATCGATCTTGAAGATTACCTGAAGGGAGTAATCTCAAAAGAGATGCCTTTAGGTGTTGGTACAGAAAATCTTGAAGCATTAAAAGCATTAACAATTTGTGCAAGAACTTACGCAACCTTAAGAATGCAGGAGGGAAAATCAATCTACGATATTTTTGATGATACAAGAGACCAAATGTATGGAGGGAAAGATGCAGAGTCTCCGATTTCAGATCGTGCAGTTGAAGAAACCGGTGGAATGATATTAAGCTACGCAAATAATCCTGCAGTGGTTTTTTATTCATCTACGTGCGGCGGGCATACTTCTGCAGTACACAATGTTTTTACAAATACAGAATATCCTTACCTTCAAGGTGTAGTAGATGGTAATGAACCTTACTGTAAAATATCTACCAGGTACGAGTGGGAAGAAATTTATTCAAAAGATCATTTAATTGATAGATTGATTGATGCCGCATTAGTAAAGGATGAATCTTTTATATTTGAAGAGATAAGTATTAACAGCAAGTTTGATTGTGGAAGAGTTGATGAGCTGGAAATATTATTAGAAGACGCAGATGAAGAGGAAATTTCTGTAAAGATTTATGGTAACGATATAAGAGGAGTACTTCGTACAGGTGATGGTAAATCAGATTTGTGGAGTACATTGTTTGATATTTCAGAAGAAGGTGATAAAATTATAATTGATGGTAATGGTTTTGGTCATGGTGTTGGATTGTGCCAGTGGGGAGCTATCTATCTCTCTAAGGAAGGTTGGAACTACGAGGATATTCTAGAACATTATTTTCCCGGTACATCAGTAGGAAAAGTGAATGATTAAAACTTCTCTGCCGATTTATCTTGCCTCAAAATCTCCGAGAAGAAGAAAACTATTAAAACAGCTTGGTATTGATTTCTCTTCTTTCTCGATTGAATTGGATGAAGAATTAATAGATGGCGAACATCCTGTTGAATGTGTAACTCGTCTCGCTCGCGAAAAAATGACTAAAGCAAAGTTAGAAGTAAAGGATGGAATAATTATTACAGCCGATACTATTGTTGTACTGGGTAACGAAGTAATTGGCAAACCATCTGATGAAAATGAAGCAGAGAAATATTTAAAAATGCTTAGCGGCAAAACTCATATTGTTTACACAGGGTTCTCTGTTTTTAATTCTATAACTCAAAAAGAAATTACAGATCACGAAAAAACTGAAGTTGAATTCAGGATTTTGGATGATATTGAAATAAAAAATTATGTAGAAGGCGGAAGCCCAATGGATAAAGCCGGCGCCTACGGTATCCAGGATGATTTTGGAGCAGTGTTCGTTAAACAAATTAACGGCTGCTATTATAATGTTGTAGGTTTGCCTTTAACTAAATTGTACCAGGTATTGCGAAGTATAATATAGCTTGCTAAAAAAAATAAAGAAAAAAGTTCTAATCTCGATTGTAATCGGTGGTTTACTCTATCTCGCTTTTACAATTTATGCTGATTATCAAAGCGTTATTAATGCGTTCAGCAAATTTAACTGGCTTCTTCTCCCGCTTCTTCTTTTCCTATCTTTTCTAAATTATTTTACACGCTTTATTAAGTGGGATTATTATCTCTCAATTGTAAATATAAAACTGAAAAAAATTGATTCCCTCTCAATCTTTATGTCCGGGCTTATTATGAGTATAACGCCGGGCAAAGTAGGTGAGTTACTAAAATCCTACCTTGTAAAGGAAGTGACAAACGAACCGATAAGTAAAACTGCTCCTATAATTTTTGCAGAGCGCATCACGGATTTTGTCTCCCTGCTTATTATCGCAATAGTAGGTGCTTATATTTTTGATTATGGTGGAGAGATTACTATTGGAGTTGCACTTTTTTTCCTTGTAATTATTGTTATTATAAGTAACAAGCGACTTGCATTGCCAATTATCAACCTTTTCGAAAAGATTAAATTTTTAGAGAAGTATTTAAATAATATTCATACTGCTTATACAAGTTCAAATCAACTGCTAAAAATAAAACCTCTTTTGCTGATGACATTTGTGAGTTTGATAGCTTGGGGATTTGAATGTTTGGGATATTATTTTATTCTGCTTAATTTTCATATTGATTTTGGATTGATTTGGGCGTCGTTTAGCTACAGTTTTGCCACTATATTAGGGGCAATTTCTATGCTGCCGGGCGGGTTAGGGGTTACCGAAGGTTCACTTACGTTCATGCTCATTCAAGAAAATATTTCTAAAGATGTAGCTGTTGCTACAACATTTATTGTTAGGGTTGTTACACTTTGGTTTGCCGTTATTGTAGGAATTATCAGCGTATCTTTTTATCAGAAAAGATACGGAAGGTTAACAATCGAAACTGATTAATTTTATTAAAGGAGTTTAACTATGGCTGGTTACAAAAAAATAAAAGTCCCTTCAAGTGGTAAAAAGATTGTTGTAAAAGATAATCAACTGCAGGTACCCGATAAACCAATAATCGGTTTTATTGAAGGTGATGGAATAGGACCTGATATCTGGAAAGCTTCGAAAAGAGTGTTGGAAGCTTCTGTTCAAAAAGCTTATAAAGGAAAAAAGAAAATTGTGTGGATGGAGATTTATGCAGGCGATAAAGCAGTTAAAAAGTATGGAAAGAATAAATGGCTTCCGTCAGAAACTGTTGATACAATCAGGGAATATAGTGTAGCTATAAAAGGACCATTAACAACTCCTATCGGCGGAGGTATAAGAAGTCTGAATGTATCATTACGCCAGCAACTGGATTTGTTTGCATGTGTACGCCCTGTAAAATATTACACTGGTACACCTTCACCTATGAAAAATCCCCAGTTGTTAGATATAGTTCTATTCAGAGAAAATACCGAAGATGTTTATTCAGGGATTGAATTTAAATCCGGTACAAAAGCAGCGCAGCAGTTAATCAGCTATATAAATAAAATGACAAAGAAAAAGATTAGACCTGGTTCCGGGATTGGCATTAAACCGATTAGTGAATTTGGAACAGCTCGATTAGTTAAAAAAGCTATTGAGTATGCAAGAGATAATGGCAGAACCAGTGTAACCATTGTTCATAAAGGTAATATTATGAAGTTTACCGAAGGTTCATTTAAGGATTGGGGTTATAAAGTTGCAAAGAAGGAATTTCCTAATATTACAATAAGCGAAGATGAACTCTGGAGCAAGTACAATGGAAAACTCCCAACTGGAAAAATTCTTATTAAAGATAGAATTGCTGATAGCATTTTTCAGCAGTTGCTGTTAAGACCTGATGAATATGATGTTCTTGCAACTCCTAATTTAAATGGGGATTACCTTTCTGATGCTGCTGCTGCACAAGTTGGCGGACTTGGAATGGCTCCCGGGGCAAACATAGGTTATCATACTGCATTATTTGAAGCTACTCATGGAACAGCTCCTAAATATGCAGGTAAGGATATGGTAAATCCTGGATCACTTACCCTATCGGGTGTAATGATGCTGGAATACCTGGGTTGGAACAAAGCCGCAAACATGGTAGAAAAAGCTATGAAACGAACCATTCGTTCCAAGGTAGTTACTTATGATTTTGCAAGACAGATGAAGGGTGCCCGCAAAGTTAGTACTTCAAAATTTGCAGATGAAATTATTAAAAACATGTAGTTAATCATATTTTAATATATTAATAGGTTAAGAAAATAATGTTTATTAATAACCCTAAAAAACGGCTTTTATAAGCCGTTTTCTTGAATTTCAAGATGCCTATCATTATATTTAAATCCCTAAAATTTTTTATGAAAGGATTGAATTATGGCACACGAAAATAATTTTGGCAAAGGTTTAATGCTTGGTTTTTTAGCCGGCGGTGCTATTGGAGCTGCGTTTGCATTACTGTATGCTCCAAAAAGCGGTAAAGAACTTCGGGAAGAAATTAGAAGCAAATCGGATGATTACCTGGATGATGCGGAAAAATATCTTGCTGAAGCTAAAGACAAAGCAATCAACCTAATTAACGATGGCAAAAAGAAATCTGAAAATCTTATAAGTGATGCTAAAGTTAAAGCTGATAAGTTGATGAAAGACGCTGAAAGAGTTTTTCAGGATGCAAAGGTAAAATCTGGCGAATATATAAAAACCGGAAAAGAATCTGCAGAGCATAAACGCGATCAGATAAAGACCGCGATTAAAGCTGGCGTTGATGCATATAAAGAAACCAAAAAATCAGAATAGTAATTTTCTTTAATGAATTTAACCGATATCTTAACAATCATTCTTCTTATATCAGCATCAGCTCTTTGCATTGCTCTTATTTTTTACCTGGCTAAAATTACCAGCGCGGTTAAAGCAATGCAGAAAGATCTGAATGAAATTTCTTCAAAAATAAACCCTTTGATAGTTAATGTGTCGGAACTCACGGAAAAAATTTCAAACATTACAGAAGATGCTAGGGGTCAAATTCAAACCTCGAAAAACATAGTTCAAAGCGTTAAAAATCGGGTCGATACCATTCTAAGTCTTGAAGAAAGAGCTCGGGGTGGAATAGAAGGTCCTTTGATGACGCTGGTAAATAATTTTAGGGCAATTGCTAACGGGCTTAATACTTTCATAAGTCACTTCAAAAAATAATATTTCATAAATTAAACTATAAAATACCAGGAGGGTATATTTGAAAGAGTTTGGAACTGAATCAATAAGGAATATTGCTTTAATTGGGCATGGCAGTAGTGGCAAGACTTCATTTTCTGAAATACTTCTTTTCACTGCTGGTGAAACAAACAGGATTGGAAGCATTACCGAAGGTAACACTATTTCCGATTACACTTCTAACGAAATTGATAAACAAATTTCAATCTCAACTTCACTAATGCACCTTGCCTGGAATAATATAAAAGTTAACATACTGGATACGCCGGGTTATTCCGATTTTGTTGGCGATATTAAAAGTGCAATGAAAGTTTGCGATAATGCAGTGCTGGTATTAAGATCTGCAGAAGGTGTTGAGGTTGGCTCTGAGGTTGCAAATAATTTTATTTCAGAATATAACGTTCCGTCATCTGTTATTATTAACAAAGTTGATAACGAACATTCTACTTTTAATGATACTTTACGGCAGGTAAAAGACCGTATAAGTTCCAACGCAACAGTTATTACCTTCCCGGTTTCCGAGGGAATAAATTTTGATACTGTTGTAGACATTATTAAAATGAAAGCATACACTTATGGCGACGCAGGCAGCAGAAAAGTAACTGAAATTGAAATTCCGGATGATGTAAAATTAGAAGCAGAAGCTTTAAGAACCGAATTGATTGAATCGGTTGCTGAAAATTCCGAAGAGTTAATGAATAAATACTTCGAAGAAGGCACACTCTCCGAGGAAGATTTGAAAGCTGGTTTAAAAATGGGAATTGCAAACAGGAGCCTTGTACCTGTCTTTGCTGCTTCGGCTACCAGGGCTGTTGGAACTAATAATTTTTTGGATTTTGTTACTGATTATTTTCCTTCACCTTCTGCAAAGGCTGGAGAAGAAGCCATTCTCGCTGGTAAAGATGAATCGATAAAGATTAAACCCGATCCTAACGGCGAACCCGTTATGTTTATATTTAAAACAATTTCCGAACCACACGTAGGAGAACTTTCCTTATTCAAGGTTTACTCTGGTAAGATTACTGCCGGTATGGATTTGCTAAATGAAGCAAATAATAAAGGCGAGCGGCTTAACCAGTTATCAATCTTAAATGGGCATCACAGAAAAGAGGTTTCGCAGATTTTTGCCGGCGATATTGGAGCAGTTGTTAAACTCAAGGACTCACACACAAATAACACGCTTGCCTCAAAAAATTATCCTGTAATAATTACTCCTATTGTATTTCCTGAAGCGGTTATTAGAGGTGCAATTGTTCCTAAAGCAAAAGGCGATGAAGATAAAATTGCAACCGGTTTACATACATTGCATGAAGAAGATCCTTCATTCAACGTAAAATTCGATCCTGAAATTTCACAAACAATAATTTCAGGTCAAGGCGAAACTCAATTAACTCTTGCAGTTAAACGTCTAAAAGAAAGATACGGTGTGGAAGTTGATCTCCTGGAACCAAGAATTCCTTTCCGGGAAACTATGAAAAAACAAGTTGCTGATGTTGAGTATAAACATAAAAAGCAATCCGGCGGCAGAGGTCAGTATGGGCATGTACACTTTAAAATGGAACCTCTTCCAAGAGGAAAAGGATTTGAGTTTGTTAATGCTATTGTTGGTGGAGTTGTTCCCGGCAAGTTTATACCTGCAGTCGACAAAGGAATCCAGGAAATAATGGCTAGAGGTGTTCTTACCGGAAATAAAGTTGTTGATGTTAGAGTAACTCTGTTTGATGGTACTTTTCATAATGTAGATTCGGATGAAATGTCATTTAAAATTGCTGCTTCGCAATGTTTTAAAAAGGGTTTTATAGGTGCAAATCCCTGCCTGCTTGAACCCATTTATGAAATTGAAATAAAAGTTCCGGAAGATTATATGGGAGATGTAATGGGAGATATTTCCAGCAAACGTGGTAAAATACTTGGAATGGAGTCCGATGGTCAGTTCCAGGTGATCAAAACACACGTTCCGCTGGCAGAACTTTACAGGTATTCTTCTCATCTAAGAAGCTTGACACAGGGAAGAGGTGTCCATCACAGGAAATTCGATCATTATGAAGAAGTGCCTAAAGAAGTTGAACAAAAAGTGATTGATGAGTATAATAAATCTAGAGAAGAGGGACATTAAATATTAATACTGCCTGTTTAATAAGGCAATTCCTTTACAAAAATTATACTTTTAAAAAATACTATGGATAATCTCTGGTCACCCTGGCGTTCAAAATATATAGAATCATTCAGAGAA
>CBEPPX010000051.1:0-9047 GCA_965511205.1 uncultured Ignavibacteriales bacterium
AACTGCGCTCTGACCTAAAGGATATGTTCATTTTAATCGGGTTTTCAGGAGTTATTCTTTCTCTAATTTTTACATTTTTGTTTACTGACAAATTAAGAAAGCAGCTTACAGAGCTAAGCCAGGCAACAACCAATATGCGTGAGGGTAATTTTAAAACCAAAATTAAAATCAAAAGTCACGACGAAATAGGGAAACTTGGAAATGCGTTTAATGTGATGCTGGATGAGCTGGAGAAAAAGGAAAAAGCCAAGAATGAATATTCTGAATTTATTACACTTATTAACCAGAATCCTACTCTGGACGAAATATCGGATGCCGCACTTAAAAAGATAATAAATACAGGCGGATTTATTATAGGTGCACTTTATTCAGTTGAAGGAGGAAAACTACACCTTATAAGTTCATACGGGATTGAGAAAACTAAAGCGAAGCAATACGAAGAGTTTGGTTTTTATGATCGCGTGGTTGAAAATAAAGAATCGATTGAAATCAGTTCTGGCGATGCACTGCCGGTTGTTTCAACCGGTTTGCTCGATCTGGAAATAAAACACCTTGTTATTTTACCAATCGTTTATAACAATGCTGTTACTTCTGTTCTTATGCTTGGATCGATTGAAAAACCCGATGACGAGGTGAATGAATACCTTTCTAAAATTAAAGAACAACTTGCTGTTGGGTTAACAAATGCCAAAGCGTTAACCCAGCTTGAGGACTTTATTGCAGAGCTTAAAAAATTAAATGATGAATACCAGAAACAAAATGTTCAGATAAAGAAACAGCACGACTCTCTATCTAAATTACACGGCGATCTTAAAGAACAAGCCGCCGAACTGGAAGTGCAAAAGCAAAAAGCAGAAGAGTCTACACAAGTAAAATCACGGTTCCTCGCAAGTATGTCTCACGAACTGCGCACACCTATGAACTCCATTCTTGGGCTTACCGAACTGATTTTAGAAAAGGCCGATTTTAACGGCAAGAATAAAGAGCGGCTGGAAGTTGTGCTTAGCAGCGGTAGAAGACTGATGACCTTAATTAATGATATCCTCGACCTCTCGAAAATTGAAGCCGGTAAAATGGATATAAAAGAGGAAGATACACTCGCTGAGGAAATACTAGAAGAAGTGGCAAACTCTATTAACCCGTTAGTGCTGAATAAAAAAATTGAGTTCAAGATTGTTAGGAATACAAATACAAAAATTATAATTCATACCGATCGTGGTAAAATTGTCCAGGTGCTTATCAACCTGCTGGGTAATGCCGTTAAATTTACAGACGAAGGAAGTGTATCGCTGCAAATATCAACAGTAAATGATATGCTTAAATTTGATATTAAGGATACAGGCATTGGAATACCCGATGATGAGCAAAAATATATTTTTGAAGAGTTCAGGCAAGTTGATGGCTCTACTACTAAAAAATATGGTGGAACCGGACTTGGGCTTGCTATCTGTAAAAAAATAGCCGACTTGCTTGATGGAGAAATTTCTGTTACAAGTAAAGTTGGTGAAGGATCTACCTTTAGCTTTGCCGTGCCGCTTAAGTTTGTTGATTCGGTTTTACCAGAGGCACAGAAAAATATTAATGTCAAAGCCTTAATGAAAAACCGGGAAAACCCGATCCTTATTATTGATGACGATGAAGAAGTGCGTTATACAATAGGGCAGTACCTCACTTCCAGAGGATACCAAGTTATCTTTGCCGAAGACGGCGATAAAGGTATTCAAATGGCAATTGAGGAACAGCCGTTTGCAATTACGCTTGATGTTATGCTTCCTAAAAAAGATGGGTGGAGTGTACTTAAGGAACTAAAGGAAAATCCCAAGACAAAAGATATTCCAATCATCATGCTATCTATACTTGGAGAGAAAAATATTGGCTACGGTTTAGGTGCATTCGAATACTTTGTTAAACCTATTTCTGCGGATAAAATATTGTCTGCCTTTTCACGACTCGAAAATCTTGCAAATAAACAAATTCGGAAAATTGTTATTGTTGATGATGATGAACTTGAATTTGAAAAGTTCAAAAAAGAATTTGGTAATGATGAATTGCGGATAGAGTATATCCAGGATAGCGAATATGCATTTAGTAAAATTGCCGAAGTGCAACCAGATCTTATCATTATAGATTTAATGATGCCAAAGATCGATGGTGTTACGCTTTCATATAAACTTAAATCGAACTTAAAGACAAAACATATTCCTATTCTTATAAGCACCGCAAAAGACTTATCGGATGACGAAAGAAAATCACTAAGCAACATTGTAGAAAATATTGCCGTAAAATCAAAAGGACATCCGCTTGATGTACTTAAGATTGTGCGGGATAGGATACAGATGCAAGAGGTTAACTCTATCCCGGTAGAAGAAGAGGAAGAGATTGGCGGTAATGGTAATAACGGACACACTAAAACGGAACCTATAAAGGAACAGGAAAACTTACCCAGCGTAATGATCGTTGATGATGATCCTGATACACTATTTACAATAGATGAAATAGTTCAAGCCTGCGGATGTTCTACGTATCTTGCAAAAAATGGGATTGAATGCCTGAAACTTCTGGAAGAAGTAACCCCTGATCTGGTACTGCTGGATATAATGATGCCGAAAATGGATGGATTTCAGACAATTAAACTTATCAGAGAAAATGAAAAATGGCAGGACCTACCTGTGTATGCCGTTTCTGCCAAAGCTATGTCTGCTGACAGCGAGATTATCCTAAAGCAAGGGTTTAACGATTTTGTACCGAAGCCGGTTAATGCACAAAGCCTTTCATTTAAAATTAAGCAGTTGATCTCACAGCCAAAGGCAAGCTAAGATGAAAAAAATACTTGTGATAGATGACCTTCCGGAAAATGTTTTTATGTTGCAGGATCGGTTGGAACACGAAGGGTACGAAGTTATAACAGCATACGATGGTAAATCCGGAATAGAAAAAGCAAAGAGTGAACTGCCCGATCTTATATTACTTGATGTTATGATGCCGGATATAACCGGAATTGAAGTGTGCAAAACTCTGGTTGTGGATAAAAAAACTTCTGGTATTCCGATAATTCTTGTTACTGCAAAATCAGGCGCAGAGGATACAAAAGAAGGATTGGAAGCAGGCGCTTTTGATTATATAAAGAAACCAATTAACAGAATAGATTTGGTCGCCAGGGTCATGTCCGCGCTTAAACTTTCCGATGCAAATAAACTTGTACTCGAAGCAGAAAAGAAAAACACTTTTCTTGCAACTGTAGTTACTGCAAATCACAAAATAAAGCAGCCGTTAACTTTACTTTCCCTTTCATCTGCTGCAATTAAAAGAGAACTTGGGAAAGATGAAATATCCAGGGAAGCGCTTCTTAGCAGACTTAAGTATATAGAAACAGCAGTTAAAGAAATTACAGATGTGCTGGATAAATTGAACTCTATAAAAGACCCGGTAATTGCAGATTACACAAACAGTGTTAAGATGATAAACGTAGAAGAGAAAGAAGATTAGTTTAGAATAGTTTTTTAATTGTTGCCAGCATAGTATCAAACTCATAAGGTTTTTGCAGGCAGCTGTCAATCCTGTATTTATCCGAAGAAAAATCAGCATCTATCTGCATACTTCCTGAAGATAGTATTATTGGAAGATCAAAACCCAATGCTCTTATTTTTTCAATTGTTTCCAGCCCGCTCATTTCCGGCATGTAATAATCTATAATTGCTAGATCAACCTTTATTTCTTCGGTTAACACTTTGATTGTTTCCTTTCCTGAAGAAACTTTTATAACATTAAATCCACTCGATTCAAGAAGCTCAGCCAGCAGCTCGCTTAACATCTGCTCGTCATCAACAAGCAGTATTATTTTATCCGTGGTGTCAGCCTGGGCAATCTTATTAGGTTCATACGATGGGATGTAAACCTCGAATGTAGTGCCTTTATTGGGAGAACTGGAGACATCGACATAACCATTGTGGGCTTTGATTATACCATAAGTAACATAAAGCCCCAGCCCCGAGCCGGTGTCCTTTGTTTTGGTTGAGAAGTAGGGATCAAATATTTTTAGTAAATCACCTTCTTTTACTCCGCTGCCGTTATCTTTAACCGAAAAACAAACATAGTTACCCATTTCAAGCCAGGGATAAATAGAAATGTTTCCATTATCTATCGTTACATTTTTTACTGATAGTTCTATTGTTCCCTTTTCGCCGGTAGCTTCTTTGGCGTTAACGCATAAGTTAAGCAGCACCTGGTAAATTTCCGTGCTGTTGCCAAGTATGTCGTACAGGTTTTTTTCAGTTATACATGTGTAAGTAATATTCCTGGGAAAAGTTTGATTAATAACTTTTGAAATTTCGTTTGTAAGTAAGTTTGGTTTAACAAGCTCTTTTCGTTTCGATGTAGGTTTTCCGTAAGAAAGCAAACCCTTGGTCAAATCTTTTGCTCTTACCGAGCAGTTTTCAATATTATCAATCAACCTGTCAACAGCTTCGTTTTGTGGAACTCTTTTTCGTAATAAATTTAGACTGCCAAAAATGCTGGAAAGAAGATTGTTGAAATCGTGTGCCATCCCGCTGGAAAGTTTTCCGATTGTTTCAAGCTTTTGCGACTGAAGAAGCCGGCTTTCCAATGCCGCATTTAAATCGCGTGTTTTAATATTACTTATTGTAAATGAAAGCAGTGTTGCAAACTGCTCGAGCTGGGTTATTTCTAGTGATGAATAGTTGCCCTCCCCCTTTCCAACAATGATTGAAGCGAGTAATGATTTATCGAAAAAGCCCGGGCATATTAGTAGCGATTCAGAATTAAGTGCATGTGCTAAATTGAATCCGATATTGTTTTGCTTGTTCAATGCAATAAGCGGTCGGTTATTAAGTTCCAGCCATTTACTTATAAAAGCAAAATCTGAATTAGCTGTCTTTTCAACTGCTCCCCTGTCTTTTATAAAATTACCCGGGTCATGGAAAAGAAAATCCAGCTTATTCCTGTCTGCTTGAAAAACGATTAGACCAAAATCGCTGTTACTTGTATTTACACATCTTAAAATAATTTCTTGTGTAATTACATCTAAGGAGCTTTCATTATCAAGGAGTATAAGCACCTGTCGCAAGTCATTCTGGAAAACAATATTTCTTTGAAGTATCTCTGCATCAAAACTGCTATCCGGCGTGCTTTGGGTAATTGCAACAAGTTCGAGCATGTAACCGTCAAGCATCCCCTTTTTTGCTTTAGTTTGCAGGGGTGTAACTACAAGGTTGTTATTGGATTTGGGTAAAGGATGAACAAGCGATTTTTGTTTCTTTAAAGTTAACGGCAGGTCGGGCAAATCAAGGTTAAACAGACTGTTGATAGGTACCCCCTTGATTCTGCCGGTGCCATAATTTTTCTTAAAGCTCTGGTTAAACCAAACTATCTTTTTATTCTTATCGGCAATTGCAATTGCAGTGCTCTGGACGCCAAACAACTCTTCAGCAGCATATTTATCAATTGGATTAGCCGCCATTTGAAATTAAATTGGTTTTAGTTCGTATTTCTTAATTTTTGTGTAAAGTGTTTTTGGGCTTATACCCAACTGGTTTGCAGTTTGAGATCTATCCCACCTGTTTTTATCAAGAACTTTTTTGATATGCCATTTTTCAAGTTCTTCCATACTAAGAATTTCATCATTATCCTCTGTTGAGGAAAGACTTCTCGACCTTGCCTGGTAAGAATGTGGAAGGTTCAGATCATCAGGCAGGATAAGTTCCCCTTCTGCAAAAATTATAGCTCTTTCAATAATATGTTCAAGCTCGCGTACATTGCCTGTAAAGGAATAATTAAGAAGCATGTCATTAGCTTGTTCCGATAAATGTTTTGGCGCTCTCACGGACGATTTTTCACCCAGAAAATAATTTGCCAGAACCAGGATATCTTCCTGCCTGTCGCGTAATGGTGGAATAGTTAGAGTTATTACGTTTAACCTGAAAAGAAGATCTTTTCTAAAATTTTTATTTTCTGCCTCTTCAAGTAAGTTCTTGTTAGTTGCGCCAATTACCCTTACGTTTGAGTTCAAGCTCACCACACCGCCAATTCTCCTGTACTCCCCGTTTTCAAGGAAGCGAAGCAGTTTTGGCTGCAAAGTTAAGCTCAACTCACCAATTTCATCCAGGAATAAAGTTCCGCCATGTGCTATTTCAACAAGCCCCTGCTTCGTATTTTTTGCATCTGTAAAAGCACCTTTCTCATGCCCAAACAATTCACTTTCTATCAGCTGATCCGGAAGGGATGCACAGTTAATAACAACAAACGGTTTCTCTTTCCTGGAAGATTGTTTGTGCATATATTCTGCAAATAATTCTTTACCAGTACCAGTTTCTCCTTCAATTAATATATTTGAATCGGATACTGCAGCTTTTTGTGAAAGGTTAAGCACACGCTGCAGCGGCGGGCTGCTACCAATTATTGTATCTGAACTTTTTTTGCTAATTTCTTTTGTTAGTAACTCTGTTCTAACAATCAGCTCTTTATGCTCAACCGCCCTGTTTATAGTAAGCAGTAACTGATCAAACTCATATGGTTTTGTTATAAAATCATATGCACCGGATTTAATACATTCAATTGCTTTACGCATTTCTTCTTGTGCAGAAAGGATAATAACCTGGACGGTGGAGTTGTATTCTTTAACAAACTTTAAAACCTCCTCCCCCTGTACCACTTTCATATTAAGGTCAAGCAGAAGCACATCGTAGAGAGTTCCTTTTATTGCCTGAATTGCGTACTCACCATCGTACACAGTATCAACTGCAAACCCCTCTTCAAGTAATTGTTCCTTAAGCAAATAACATAGGGTTTCGTCGTCGTCGCAAACTAATATTTTTGAATTTTTTGTTATCATTTTACCTAACCCTCTTTATAATAGCGAAAACCTTTAGTTTGGAATAACTTCGCTTCTTATTTATATTTGCACTTCTTATTTTTCAGGGCGCGTAGCTCAGTGGTAGAGCATCTGCCTTTTAAGCAGAGGGTCGATGGTTCGAGCCCATCCGCGCTCACTCTATCTTCTTTATTTTTAAGCACTTACCTAAAAAGTGTTTTTCCTTTCAACCGGTAATTTCTACATAAACCAGATTTTCAGTAAAGATAATAATAACACATTAATGTAAATATTACAAGTTTACAATATCTTTGCCAGGGAGTATTTCTGTCAATAATTCTTTTAAGAATTTAGTTTATTCTTTAATTTTCGAACTGTAAATAACTCTTGGTATGGTAGTTAAGATAGGACTTTAATTTGGGCGAGATAGTTTTTTGGACACTAGTAAGAATTGCGATTACAATTCCCGGGCTTTGGATTATTAAATCCGAAATAGATTTCAACCTGTGGCTGCTTATATGTCTTGCTGCAATTTATGTTATCATATTTCATCCAGCACTTGTAAGCTACAGGTGGTTCGAAGAAAAAAATAAAAATGTTATATCCTCTACATTATGTTCAAGCTGCAAACATTTTGATACTTCAGCAGTACTTTGCCTAAAGTATGATAAACATCCCACTGAAGATTATGTTCCTTGCGAAGGAGTAGACTGGGAACCCAAATGAAACATCTCAATCTTTTAAATATTTATAAACCTGTCATAGGAATGATTCATGTTTCAGCATTGCCCGGTACACCAAACTATAGGGGAAGTGTTAAGCAAATTATTGAACAGGCAAAAACGGAAGCGCTTAGCTATAAAGAAAACGGGATTGATGCAATTGCAATTGAAAACATGCACGATGTTCCTTATTTAAAAAGAAAAGTCGGACCTGAAATTACATCCCTGATGAGTGTAATTGGTTATGAAGTTAAAAATTTAACGAAGCTTTCATGTGGAATTCAAATTCTTGCAGGTGCCAACAAAGATGCACTTGCCGCAGCGCATTCAGCCGGGTTGGATTTTGTGCGCACGGAAGGATTTGTTTTTGCTCACATTGCAGATGAAGGGCTAATGGAATCTGATGCCGGGGAGCTGTTAAGATACAGGAAACAAATTGCCGCAGAAAACCTTTTAATCTTTACCGATATAAAAAAGAAACACAGTTCTCACTCAATTACTTCTGATGTAGATATAATTGAAACTGCTAAAGCCGCACAGTTTTTTTTAAGTGATGGAATAATAATTACAGGGTCATCAACCGGTTACGAAGCTGATATTGATGAGGTAAAAAAAGTTAAAGATGAAATTAAGGTTCCTGTAATTATTGGTTCGGGAATAACAACGGAAAACATTGATAAATTTTTACCAATCGCCGATGCTTTTATTGTCGGTTCATCTTTAAAGAAAGAAGGTAGTTGGATGAACGAAGTTGATGTTGAAAGAGTGAAGGCATTAATGAAAAGAGTTAACGAACTGAAATCAAATTTATAAAGTAAGATATGACTATCGTCATTTAAACTTTTTACACCACTAACAGGCACATCAAAATCCATCAAAATTTTTTATCCATCAACCAAAAACCACATTATAATTGAACCCCAAACATTCTTAACAATCTGCAATTGTTAACCTTAACCAATCTAAATTATTCCTTTTTATTATTATTTTGTTAGAAAACGCTCTTTCGAAATATTAAATAATAAACGATGTAAGAATTTTCCCTACAAGTAATTCAGAGTATTGCTTATAACACACTTATGCTTAATTTTATACTTTCTAGTTCAAAGGTAAAGTTATTGCTGTCTTGGGATTAAATAATACTCTGTAATAAAAATGGAGTTTGAAGCTATGAGAGTGGTTGTAGTAGATGATTCAACAATTGTAAGAGAACGACTTATTAGTATGATTTCGGACATTCCTTCTTTAGCTATTGTAGGGGAAGCTGGAAATTCTTTCGAGGCACTAAATATAATTAAGGAAAAAAACCCTGACGTTGTCATACTGGATATTAAAATACCGGGCGATTCAGGGGTAGAAGTTCTTAAGAAGGTTAAGAAAATGAACTCCTCGATTATAATAATCTTGCTAACAAATTATCCATTGGGGCAGTATAAGGAAAAGTGTTTGGAATACGGCGCCGATTATTTTTTTGATAAATCCGAAGAATATTCAAAAGT
>CBEPPX010000052.1:0-8965 GCA_965511205.1 uncultured Ignavibacteriales bacterium
ATTGATACTCCTTGCAAAAAATGTATGGGCGATGGACGAGTGCAGGAGGAAAGAACTATTAAAATTGAAGTTCCACACGGTGTTTACGAAGGCAGTTACATGACTTTGCGGGGTGAAGGGAATGCAGGAAAACGTGGCGGACCCGCAGGAAGTATTATAGTTGTTTTCCAGGAGCAGCCGCACGATTATTTCATACGTGAAGAGGAAGATATAATTTATAACCTGTTTATCACTTACCCCGAAGCAGTGCTTGGAGCAGATGTAGAAGTACCAACACTTAACGGTAAAGCAATGCTTAAAATTGATCCTGGAACACAACCGGGTAAAATGCTTAAAATGAGAGGCAAGGGTCTTGGTCGTTTAAACACTAACAGTACAGGCGATCAGCTGGTTAAAGTAAATATAGCTGTACCTAAAAAAGTTAGCGCTAAAGAGAAGGAAACACTTAAACAGCTTGCAGAAATGCCTAATATAAAATCTTCATCAAAAACTGAAGCAAAGAACTTTTTTAAGCGTTTCGGGTTATAATTATATTGGTAATAAATCTTTTACTTGCCCTCTAAATATCCTATACTTATATTTTGATTGAAGGGATTACAATCTACTTTCGGATTGAAATAAATGCTTAAGAAACTTTCAGAGAAGACCGGCTTTACACAAACCGAGATTAAAGTTATTCTTTTCCTGATAATTGTGTTCTTGGTGGGGGCAGCTTACAGCATTATTAATATCGATAGCAAAGGTGAGTATATTAATTTCGATTATTCAGAGCAGGATAGTCTCTTTTCGTTATATAAAGAAAACTTCCCAAACAGTAAAAATTCGCCTAATGACAGTGTTGATATTAAGGAAGAAGTTTTAGAACTTAAGTCACTGGATTTTGAGCAAAATAAAAAACCGCCGCTGCCGCAAGAAAAAAGTATTAACATAAATACAGCTGGTACGAACCAACTTATTAGCTTGCCGGGAATAGGTGAAAAAACAGCTCAAAAGATAATATTGCTTAGAGATGAAAGGGGCGGGTTCAAAAACGTGGAAGAGTTAATGGATGTAAGAGGTATTGGGGAAGTGAAATTTAACAAAATAAAAAAGTTTTTATATATTGAATAGTCAATCAAATAAAATTTTTCCTTAGGAGGAATAATGTTGAAAGCGGCTGATCCCTGGTATGTGCATGCTATTTTATATGGCGTTATTGCCATTTTAGTTATAATATTGATTAAAGTTGCGATTCTTGACCCTAAAGAAATTGTAGCTGTAGAAAAATATAACAAAACCGAATCCCGCCTTAGAATGGATAATCTTAAAGAAGCAGAAATCCTCTGGGAACAGAAATTCGGTAACTTCACAGACGATCTGGAAAGACTTGTACAATTTATTAAGCAGGATCCTTTTGTTGACAGCGTTGTGAATGCTTTCGACTCATTAACAATGAGACCTGCAAATCCATTTAATCCCCTTAAGCATGGTGAATTTATACCTGATAGTTTAATGAGAACTCCAAGATCAGGATCACTTTATATTTTACAGATCGATACCTCTATTGCTTACGATACAACTATTAACAGGAGGGGTAACATTACAAAGATCGATACAACCGTTACACTTGGAACCCGTTATTACCTGGAAGATCCTGATGGTTATGGTTCAGTAGGCAGTGTTAATAGTGATGCACTGAAAAATACAGCATCATGGGAGTAATCTAAAGTAATGAATGGGTTTGAGAATCATGCAGGATTCAATATAACCACTACAAAGCTCCAGGTAGTTGAAGTTACAAGCGAATCCGGAAAAATAAAACTATCAAACTTAAGTGAAGTTTTTTTTAACATACCGCTGGACTTTGATAAAGATAAAGAAACCATACTACTTGCCAAGCTGCAAAGTGCTTATGATGAATTAAAGATTAGCTCACAACTGATAAGCAAAACAATTTCCGTTGCTCTTCCGCTTAAATTATTTTTTATCATACAGTTACCTTTCGATAACACCCTGCTTTACTGGGACCTTCTAGAAGAATTCAGGTGGGAACTTTCCGTTTTGTATCCGCATATTCAACCAGATGAACTTTCAATACAATACTTTGAGATCGAAAAGAATATGTACATTACAAAAAACACTGCTATTGTTTCTGCTATTCCAAGAAAATATATAGAACTGATTGCTAATTTTTGTAAGAGCAATAATTTAAAACTGAAGTTTATAGACAGCGCACATTTTGCTGCCGAACGTTCTTTAATTTTAAGCGATAAAGCAGTTGCTGAAGGATTAACGCTTAGTGTTCATATTTCTGAAAATACTACATCAATTTTATACGCATTGGATTTCAAACCCATTTACACTACTGTTTGCTCTACAAAAAGTGAGAAGGAAATAGTTGCATTTATAGAAGAAGAACTGAGCAAAGAAACTGCACATAAGATCAACAGGAAGTTTATCTCAGGCGCTTATATTTCTGGCGAAAACATAACAGCAGAACTCAGGCGCAAGCTTGAATACTCTACCGGCATAAAACTCTCAAAGTTTAACCCCTTTTTTAAAATTGATTCCGAATCCGCTATGGGAAATAAAAAGTTGTCAGCGGAAACATTTAATTCATTTGCTCCTGCTGCAGGCATTGCATACAGAACAGATTAACTTCTCCCTTCTTTAGCACCAATTAAATAAATATCTTCAATAATTATGAAAATGAGAATAATATCCGGCGAGGCAAAAGGAAGGCAAATCTTTGTACCAAAATCTGATTTGATAAGACCTACGACAGATCGTGTGCGGGAAACTCTTTTTAATTTACTCAATAACAGGATCTCATTCGAAGGTATTAAAGTGCTCGACCTTTATGCAGGATCAGGTTCACTTGGATTGGAATGTATAAGCCGCGGCGCTGCAGAAGTTAATTTTGTAGAAATGAATTTTGTCATCAAAAAAAATTTAGAAAGAAATATCGAGCTTCTTAATGCAAAAGAGAAATGTAAAGTTTTTAAAATGTCTGCACTAAATTTTTCTGCACGTTTTGAAAATCTTGGATACGATCTTATACTTGCCGATCCACCTTTCTTTAAAGACGATATTTATAAAGTTGTAGAAAACCTGCTTGCCAATAGATATCTAAATCCTGGCTCCGATATTATTATCGAAAGATCTATTCAAACTAAAGAAAAGGATATTGAAAATTTTAAAATTGAACCATTTAAAAAAATAGGTGATACTTGCCTCTACTCCATTACTTACTGAAACCGTTAGCAATTTTTGCATCGCTGCTAATCACCTTTAACTCTTATCCCCAGCAATTCCAGCCTAAATTAAACATCTTCCCTGTTAATGATGGCGCAGGTTTGATTCAGAATATCTACTCGGGCGGACACAATAACATCGAACATCAACTTATTGATATAGATGGCGATGAAGATTTTGATATTCCTTATCTAGACAACGATGGCACTTTTGGATGGTATGAAAACACAGGTGATAAATTCAATTCAGATTTTGAATTTTCATTCACACCAATTGGCAATTTTGTTTTTTCCGATTGGTTTTATTTTGTTGATATAGATGCAGATAACGATTTAGACTACTTTACAGCTAATGCGGATCACATCTCATATTATGAAAACATTGGCAGCATTACATCACCACTCTTTATATTAAACCAGGAATCTATTTTGGATAGTGCGGGGCAACCGATTCTAAGCGAGTTTGGAAGCAACCCGGTTTTTGCAGATGTAGATGGTGATAATGATTACGATTTTATTACGGGTAATTCATCCGGAACATTAACCTTCTACGAAAACATAGGAACACCGCAATCTTTCAACTTTATATATATTACCGACCGGTGGCAGGATATTGAAATAATTGGTGGTGCGTTAAACAATTTCAGGCATGGCGCCAGCTCTATTGATTTTGTTGATATTGATAACGATAATGACCTTGATCTTTTCTGGGGAGATTTTTTTAGCACAAGTATGTACTTTATAGAAAACCAGGGGACTGCATCTTCACCAGATATGCAACTTGTTTCCAACGTTTATCCAATTAATGAAGACAGCATTCAAACAAGTGGATTTAACATGCCACGGTTTGCAGATATTGATGCCGATAATGATTATGATATTTTTGTTTCTGTTCTTTACGATCCCACTGTTCCACAATCACTTATGTTTTATAAAAATAATGGGACGGCATTCATTCCAAATCATTCACTTGTTACAGAAGATTATTTAAAAACTCTTGATGTTGGAAATACCAGCATTACTTCATTTGTAGATATTGATAATGATACCGACCTTGATATTATTCTAGGTTCACTGAATAACCCGTTAGGCACGCTTCACTTTCTAAAAAATATTGGAACGCCCACAAGTCCTGCTTTCGAATATCTTGATTCTTCATACTTCGGGATAGAAAGCGATCTTAGTGTTTCACCAACTTTAGCAGATTTGGATAATGATAATGATCCCGATATGATAATTGGGAAGTTTAATGGTAAACTTTCATTTTATAATAATTCCGGAAATCCAAATAATCCGCTGTTTACTACAGGAGAAAGTTTACTTGATAATAACGGTGATGAAATTGATATAGGAACAACAGCCGTTCCTTTCCTATTCGATATTGATAATGATTTTAATTACGACCTGGTAATAGGTGGATTTAATGGTAAAATTAATCTTTACAGGAATACAGGAACTTCTTCACTTTACCAATTCACCCTCATACCTGATTATTTTGCATCAATTGATGTAGGCGATAACAGCACTCCGTTCATTATTGATTATAATGAAGATGGGAATTACGACCTTTTTACTGGAAACAGGAATGGTAAATTTTATTACTTTCAGAATGAGGGAACAAACTTAAATCCTATATGGGACGAGATAACCAATTCCTTTATTCCAGAAGATTTTGGAGCTAATACTGCGCCATATTTTGTTGATATTGATTCGGATACCGATATGGATTTATTCCTTGGAAATGTGAGGGGAGGTTTATATCTTTATATTAATACATTAATATCAAATATTGATGATCAGCTAACAAAACCTGTAAATACTTTTAGCATTAAAGCTTTTCCAAATCCGTTTAATCCTAAAGTTTCGCTTGATATCCATTTAAATAAAGAAATGAATTTAATAGTAGAAATCTATAACATAATTGGTGAAAAAGTTCAACAGCTTTTTAATGATTACCTTCCAGCGGGTGAACATAGATTTACCTGGGATGGAAAGAACGAAGGAAATGAAATTCTACCGTCCGGCAATTATATTATTCTTGCCAGAAGCGGTCTAATAAATAAAGCCCTTAAGGTTACATTTCTTAAATAAGATTTTAAAAACTAAAGGAATAAATTATGAAAAAAACATTAATGTTTTGCATCGCTTTATGTGTTTTAACAACATTTGTTAATTATGCACAAACAAATGTAGATTTGGCCGGCACACTGAATTCGTATCCTTCAATCGGTTACAACGATATTTGGGGATATGTTGATGGAACAGGAATTGAATATGCGTTGCTTGGTACTCGGCACGGAACATCAATCGTCAGGTTGGACAATCCTGCAAATCCACAGGAAGTAGCATTTATTCCTGGTCCGCCATCAGTTTGGCGAGATATAAAAGTACACAATTCTTATGCATACACAGTAACCGAGGAAACTGGCTCTGGGCAGGGATTACAAATAATTGATCTATCAAATTTACCAACCTCTGCTACGCTGGTAAATACGGTGGATACCTGGTTTAGCAGGGCACACAACATTTTTATAGACAACGGATATGCGTATGTAATTGGAACTGAGGGAGGTGGCGGAATGCATATACTCGATCTTTCTGATCCTGTAAATCCCACTCGTACGTTTTATTACACAGCCAGTAATTATATACATGATGTTTATGTGTGGAACGATACAGTAGTTGCCTGTGCTGAAGATTCTTACGACCTTGTAGATGTTTCCGACAAAAATAATCCTCAGCTAATTTCTATGAGCGCATCGCTTCCCGGTATATATGCACACTCTGGGTGGATGACCGAAGACAAAAGATATTTTTACGGAACAGAAGAATTTAACTCAGTTGATATAACTGTTTGGGATCTGCAGGATCGTACAAGTTGGGATTTGGTTGTCCCTAGCTGGCAAACACCAACGGGAGCAACAGTACATAATCTCTTTATTCTTGGCAACTATGCTCATATTTCATACTATAGTGATGGATATGTAGTTCTGGATATTTCTGATCCCGAAGCACCATTTTTAGCCGGTGAATATTCAACCTCATCTCAATGGGGCTGCTACCCTTACCTGCCATCCGGTTTAACGATTTGTTCAGATATGGATGAGGGCTTATATGTTTTCCAGTTTAATGGAGCAAACATTGCTCCTGTAATATCTCATAACTCAATTACAGAAATCTTTAACAGTAATCCTGTAACTCTGAGTGCATCAATAAATGATGATGGAACTATAACGATGGCAAACCTAAGATATAGAACCACGATAAATGGGTCCACAAGCGGCTGGAATTTAGTAACTGATCCGAATGGACCTTCCGGCAATGTTTATGAATTTGAAATTCCCGGGCAAGTGGATGACACTATGGTTGAATATTATATTTCAGCGCAGGATAACGACAGTAACGTTTCAACACTTCCCGATGGAGGATCAGGAATAAATCCACCCGGCAGTACTCCGCCTTCAACTTTTTTCTCATATAGTATTATGATTCCGGGAATTCCTGTGATAAGTAATTTTTCACCAACTGGGGATACCACCATAGCCAAGAATGGTAGTGTCGCTTTCAATATTAGTGCAAATGATACAAGTGGTTTTAATTTAAGTTATTCCTGGTGGAAGAATGGCGCACAGCTTCCTCATACAGGTGATTTTTATCTTTACATATCTAATCCAAATGATCCTGTGCCGAGAACAGATACAGTTAAAGTAGTAGTTTCTAATGGGCATAACGAAGCAAATGTTAACTGGTTAGTACATGTTGAAAATACGCTCGCTGTTTCAAACGAAAATGTTCCTCTTACTTATGATATAAAACAGAATTTTCCGAACCCATTTAATCCATCTACACAAATAAGATTTTCTATTGCCGAGAGCGAAATGGTGAATCTTTCTGTTTTTAATATGCTGGGGGAGAAAGTAACCGAGCTTGTAAATGAAACCATGGCTGCTGGGGAATACACTGTAAGTTTTAATGCAACCGGATTTTCTTCGGGAGTTTATATTGCAAAAATCCAGGCAGGGGCTTTCAATCAACTTATTAAAATGTCTCTGTTAAAATAAAGGAAGAAGTGTGAAATATATTTTTTATTCATTATTAATTACTGCAACAGCAATTTTAATTTTTTCAAGCTGCACAGTAAATGATAGCCCGATAATTGTAGATATTGATGCAAACAATAACGGCTTTGAAAAAAAGGAAGTTGCAGAAACATTTGCAATTAATTGCGCCACTTCAGGTTGTCATGTTGGCAGTGCACCTGCGAGCGGGCTTTCCCTAGAAAACTATGAACTGACTATGAAAGGGAGCAATAACAGATCGGGAGGAACTATACTGAATTATGGCGGCGATGTTGTAATCCCTTACCGGCTTGATGAAAGTTTACTCTACCAGGTTATAAATGAAAATGTTACACCAATTGTTCCCCACGATGCTGTAAGCTTGAGAGATGACCAGAAAGGTTTTATACGACAATGGATTGAAAATGGTGCAAAAGATAATAATGGTAACCTTCCTTTCCAGGCTCCTTCATTCCGCGTATATGTTTGTAATCAAGGGAGCGATAAAGTTTCGGTAATTGATGGCAATTCAAAAGTAGTTTCCGGTATTATTGATCTTGATATGCTTCAAACGCCGGAATCACCTCATATGGTAAAAGAAAAAGGTGATTTCATCTTTGTTACGCTTATTGCTTCACAGAAATTTTTAAAGATCAGGAAGACTGATTTTACGATTGTTGGTGAAGTTAATGGAATTATAAAAGCCGGAATGATTCAGATTTCTCCGGATGGGACAAAAGCTTATGTTTCCCGTTCTTCAACTTCTGACCCAATTTTCAATACAATTTTTGTTATCGATCTGGCCACGATGACCACCATCAAAGAGATTTTGCTGCCCGCACCAGGTGTTCCACACGGATTAGCGCTAACTCCCGATGGCTCAAAACTTTACGTTGCTAATTTATCTTTAGATAGAATAAGCATCATTGATGCATTGAACGATGAGTTTGTTGATGATATTCCTTTAGCTCCCGGTACAGAGCCGATGCAGATGGCAATCTCTCCTGATGGTAATTATCTCTACATTTCTTCAAGAGGTTTTGGGCGGTTAGTGGTTTACGATACTTCAACAGATACGCTTATTACTTCAGTTCCACTGAACTTAATGCCAATGCATATTGCAGTGAACAGCACTGGCAACAAAATATACGTTGGTTCTATGGGTGCACACGTTGTAATGGTTGTTGAAAAGAATGGAAACACATGGACAAAAACTAAAGAAATTTCTCATCCCGGGTTCAATATGCTGCATGGTGCAGATTTAACTGCTGATGATAAATATTTATTTGTTTCCAGCAGAAACACAAACGGTAATTTTGCCACTCACTTTACTGTTGGCGGCGAAGGTCCTTCCGGCACTTTGGGAATAATTGATACAGAAACTGAAGAAGTGGTTAAATTAATTGAAATTGAAGAGCACGGAGCTGGTTTAGTTGTGGAAAAGTAGGCATTAAAATGTTATTTAAAGAAAAGGTTCGTTATTTTTAGCGGGCTTTTTTATTCATTCTTCTCTTCCTTTATTTTACGAAACAGATTTCCTAACGGACCCCAAATGAATAATAAGTGGAAAGATGCCCCGCCAATTAAAATATTTGTTATATCCTGTTTGTATGGTGTACCTTTTAAAACTAGGGCACAGCCAATTATTACAGCTCCCCAAACAATAGCACTTAC
>CBEPPX010000053.1:0-8916 GCA_965511205.1 uncultured Ignavibacteriales bacterium
AAAAACAAAAATTAAGTATGCTTTACTTTCTGAAATAAGGAAAGAAGTACCTGCGCTGCCAAAAGCAAAAAAACATAGTTTTGCTAATTCAAAACGGGATGTAGTAATCTTTATAAAAGCACCAATTCTGCTTGTTCACGAAATACTTACAGACAGCGAAGCAAAACTTGAATATGTTCCTGGATTGAAATCAATTAAAGACAGCAGCCACATCAACCGGGTTAACGGTCATCACACATGTGTTTTTGAGGACCTGGAAATTCAATTTGTAACTCAATCAAATGAAAAGAAGGAACAGGAGATAAATTATGTTGAGGAAGGAGAAGCAAGCATAGGATTTGCCTTCATTGCCGATTATCGTCTGCTTGAAAAAGACGGCGGAACAGAGATCGCATTAAATATTTTTCCGAAAAAACTTTATGATGAAAGAGATTCTGGAATAAAAAAATTATTGAAAAATTTGAAAACCAGGATAATACTTTCAAAATTGAAAAAAACTCAAAAAAAGAATTTACCTCTCTTTAAAAAATATTGTGAGAAATTAGCTGCCGAAAAAGAAAGCAGTACCCCAACTCACTAATACACCGGACTAATAACCGTCATTTTAAAATTCCTAACCAATCAACCATTATTGCTCATTTAAAAATCCATCAATGTAAAATTTCTTTTCATTCAATAGTCCTCGGTTCTCCTTAAGGAAGTCAATTACAGTTTCGATTGAAATAATATTAGCGATTCCATACCTGATGGAGGAATATCTTTTAACAAATTCCTCGCCCCTGTAGGGAACTATAGGATTATAAGGTTCGTTATTCTTTAATATTTTAGGAATTAGAATGTTGCTCTCCTCTTCCGGTACCCATTGAACGATTCCAACCAGTTCAAAGTTTGGCACCCCGTCTTTTATTGCCAGAACAAGTGCTCCGCTGGAGCCGCGGTTTACAACCGCATCTAAAACAAAGGAACCGCTTTCATCCTTGTTGGGTGTACTAACAATCGCACTGGTAATCATCAGGTAGCTTAAAGGGTACCCGAAAACGTAAACAAAAGTGCCCCATTCAAGTTCCTTCGCTTTGCCAAGCGGATAATTAAAAACCGGAAATATAGCATCACTGAACGAACTATAGTTTCTTCCAATAATTGCAAGATCAAGCTCTGTATCCATAGCTAAAATTTCAACCTGGCTGTTTCCCGGGAACCCTGCTACGTAAACCGATTGAGATTCTTTGATTAGAATTGCATCAACAAAATTTGTTTTGTTTCCTTTAACATCAGCAAAATACGAAACAATAGTATCAGGGTAATAAATGGTATGGGCGCAGGAAAGCAGCGCAACCCTGCCAATACCGGAATAAATTATCGTTGCCGTGCCGGAACTGGATTGATCTGCGTAACCTTCAGTTAATGCAAGCTCAGAAACATTTCCATTTTTTATTTCATCAAGTTTTAGTTGGTTTGATTGATTGAAGGTATATGTTTTATAAAAAGCTGTGCTGTTTACTCTTTTAGTGGTTACGCTTATTTCTTCCAGCTGATCCGAGCAGCCCTTGTAAGGAAATTCACTGTCGTATTTTCCATCCCGCAGAGTCGGAAATATTTTTTCGTAAGTAACAGAAGAACAAGAAGTTATTAATAAAACCAGGAAAGGAAGGATAACGAACTGGTAATATTTAAAATTGGAATTTTTCATTTACCTGTTCCTTCTTACTTAATGGATTTAAATTTCAATCAGTTTATTTTGCAAAGCATATTGAGTCAGTTCCACATTCGATTTCAAATGCATTTTTTCAAGTATTCTGTTCCGGTAAGTATAAACAGTATTAATGCTTATTGAAAGATCAAGTGCAATTTCTTCAGTAGATTTTCCGGAAGCTATAAGACACATTATCTGGTATTCCCTGTTAGAAAGTTTATCATGCATTATTTCTTTCCTGTCAGAATCATATTCATCAGCCAGCTTTTCTGCGAGTGATTGGTTAATATATTTTCCACCGCTAACAATTTTCCTTATTGCAGAAACAAGCTCTGTTGGTGCGCTTACTTTTTTAAGGTAACCGGCAGCTCCTGCTTTAAGGGCTCTTAAGCCATACTGCTCCTCGCTGAACATGCTAAGTATAAGTACCGGCACTTCAGGATAATTCTTCTTAAGAAATTTTAATGCTTCCAAACCGCTTCTGCCCGGCATGCTTATATCCAGAATAATTATAGTAAAACCATCTTTCTTCAATAACTCAAACATTTCATTAGTGTTTCCTGCTTCGCCTGCAACAAGCATATCTTTTTCTTCAGCAACAATTTGCTTTAAGCCTTCTCTTACAATTGCATGATCATCTGCAATAAGAATTTTTATCATAGTATTTTTCTAGATCAAAAAATTTATTTCTATTATTTAACTACATCATCCAGCGGAATTTGTACGGTAACTGTTGTACCTTTATTTGGTAATCCTTCAATAGAAACTTCTCCGCCGAGGATTAGCGCTCTTTCCTTCATGCTAATTATACCAAGCGATTTAGGATTTTTTACCTGTTCGTTTGAAATCCCAAAACCGTTATCGGTCACTTCTAAAAGTAAATTTTTACTAATTGTTTTTATAGTAATTGAAACTCTTTTTGCAGATGCATGCCGCACTACATTAGTTAAAGCTTCCTGGAAAATGCGGAAGATGGCTGTTGATTTATCCTCATCCAGTTCAATTTCGTAAGAAGGTAAAGATATTGAACAATGAATCCCGGTTACTTTTTTGAATTCCTCTGTTTGCCATTCTATTGCAGGTACGAGACCCAGTTCATCAAGTATTCCCGGTCTTAATTTTGATGTTATTCTTTGAACAGTTTCAACAGTATCATCAATGAATTTTAAAATAGTGTTTATCTTTTCTTTAAGATCCCCCTGGTCTTCTCTTAATTTATTTGAGAGAAGAGAAACATGAATTTTAAGAACTGTTAAAACCTGTCCCAGTTCATCGTGCACTTCTCTAGCAATCATGCTGCGTTCATCTTCTCTTACCGTCTGTAAATGTGAAGCAAGATTTCTTAAAACAAGACTTGTACGTTTTAATTTTTCTTCCGCTTGTTTTCTTTCAGTTATATCCCTGGCAATAGAAAGTATGGTTAACTTGTTTTCGTAATTGAAAAGATGTGAACTTATTTCAACCCGGATAAGTCTTTTATCCTTTGCCTTGTGTACAATTTCAAAAATAACATGGTTATCTGTAAGAAGTCTTTCCATCCAACTGTTAAATTCCTCAATGTACTTCGGTTCAACAATGGCTGAAGGGCTGAGACTGAGAAATTCCTTTTTTGTATAACCTAATCGTTTACATGCAATATTGTTCACCTCTATAAAATCGCCGTAAGCTTTATCTTCTGTAAACTGCGTAACAAAAACTGCATCGTTGGCATTATTAAAGAGCATCCTGAATTTTTTTTCATTCTCAACCAGTTCAAGCTCACTTCTTTTTCTTTCCGTAATGTCTTTTATAACGCTTAAAGTAATTTTGCCGGAATCGGGAATGTTTAGGAAAGAATTAGAAAATTCGAACCATCTTTTCTTTCTATTCCAAAGTGTGTTTTCTCTTTCGAAGTGAGTTTTGATAGCGTTATTCAATGTATCCTGTTTGTACATTGAAAGTACGCTTTCCTGCTCGGAGGAATGATAAACGTTAGAAAAGGGTTTGCTAACTAATTCATCTTTACTAAGTTCAACTATGCGGCAGTATGCATCATTAACCATTATTATTATTCCGTCTTCATCGGTCAACCGCATACCATCAACAGAAATTTCCCACAGCCGGCTGAAAAGCATTTCCGATTTGCTAAGCTTCTCTTCTATGCGCGTCAAATCGTTCATAGTAACAGGATTATATTTTTAAGCTTTAGTTTTAAAACTCTTTATCATCCACTTTTTAGCTAACACAAGCCCGAGCGTACTGGTCATCGCAATTAATCCATAAATAAACCACATTGTTTCACTGCTCATTTCAGAGGGAGATACGCCACGAGGGATGTATTGCATAATAAACCAGCCTGAATAAAAACCGGTTATTACTTTTGTTAAAAACCATGGGAATTGTCCGACTCCCATATATAAACCGACCATTCCTTTCGGAGCAACTTCTGCAATCCATTGTAGAAATCTTGGCTGCCACATTGCTTCACCAATGGTCATTATTAAAACATAAGTTAAGAACAAATACAGATTTGGACCAAGCGTAAGTAAAAAAGTAGGGATAGCCATTACGAAGGTTCCGTAAATCATCATTTTATAAATATCTGCACGTGCTGTTAATCCTGCAACAATTGGAGCAAGTATAAAAATAAGAATCGGATTAATATTAGAAAATATTTCAAAATATTCACTTACGACTGTTCCGGCAAATGCACGGTCTAAATAATAGGGGAGAGTAAGCCAGTTATGTGCAAATAACGTTTGAACGGGGATAAGAATAAAAATAAAGAATGTAAATCTTTTATCTCTAAAAGGATGATATGGTCTGTTCTTTAAAAACTCATAAATACAGACGACAAAACCTAAAGCAGATAAGAAGAAGAATAAATCGAATGAAATATTAAGACCGAACACACTAAAATTTGATTGATAATTGAATGGTGCATTAAATGCTAAACCCGATAAAAGAAATAATCCCAGCATTACTAAGGCATAAATAATCAAAGGTAAATTATTGATTTTTAATTTCGGTTTTTCCTCCTCCTCATCTTCTACCACACCGTTTTTATCATTAATTGCTTTTATTTTTTCAACAGCTTCTTTATCTCCCTTTTTTGTAATGATGACAAGAGTGATAACTAAAGCTATAAATGTAACTATAACATAAACCCAAAATACTGCAGATAAACCGTTGGGAGGAAACGAATCAACAAAATTAGGACGGGTAAGGGAAGAAACAAATCCGGAGAAGAAAGCACCTAGATTCATAAAACCATAAATTGCAGCATAACCCATTGCAGCAGTTTGCGGAGTGGTGTATCTTTTAACTCCTGCGTAAGCTGCCGGCTGATATAAACCATATGCAATTACCATTATAACAATGCCGGATATTAAAGTAAAAAACATTGGAGACCATAAGCCGTTTGATAAACCTACTGAACCGGAAAGTGCGATTAAAAATCGTGCAACTACAAAGAGTGCAAAAGATACGATTAAGGAATTACGAACTCCAATTTTATCCGAAACACCTCCGAGAAGAAGCATTGCAAAAGTAATTCCGCCTGTTAAAAAGCTGTAAACCAGCCCTGCTTGCGTATCCGTAAGCCCAACATTTTCAGATGAATATTTTCCTAATATTGTTAGTATTCCAAAATAAACTAAACCTTCAAGCACATAAGGAACATTTATACCCCACAATGCTTTTGGTGCTTTAAAAAATGCTCTGAATGTTTCTCTCAGTTCTTTGAAGGAGTCGTTCAGAACTTCGCCAAAGCCTTTAGTTTTTTTAACATCAGATTGGTCTTTTTTTTCTTCCACGTGGTTTATTCCCTTCTGAATTTATGAACAGTTCTACATTCTTATAAGTAAAAATGAATGGTACGTAAATTAAGTAATCTGATGGAGAAATTATATTTTTATCGTTGGGTTTTTTCGATGTGAAAAGAGTCCTCAGCTTATTCTAACGAGATGTCATACAATGGTACGGTAAAAATAAATTTACTTCCCTCATTTTCTTTACTTTCAATTCTGATTGTGCCGTTATTTTTTTCAACAAACTCTTTACAAAGTATTAATCCCAAACCTGTCCCTTTTTCATTTGCCGTGCCCTCCCTATGGTATTGTGCATCAATCCGGAAAATTTTATTCTGACTTTCCTCACCAATTCCAATTCCATTATCTTCAACCGATACTTCGGCCATGTTAGCCACCCTTTCTGCAGTAAGGATAATGTATCCGTCCGGGTTTGTAAATTTAATGCTGTTAGAAACAAGGTTTCGAAACACAGTATCAATCATATACTTATCAGCGGTTACATATATATCTTTATTTATTTTATTAATGAGATCTATTTTTTTGGCAGCTGCATTTTCATTTAGAAGATTCAGTGCTTCGTTGCCTGCATCGTTAAGATTTAAGTTGGATTTCTCAACTTCCATTCTTCCAGTGTGCAATCGTGACCATTCTAACAAGTTTAGTATTAAGTTATAAAGTTTTGTGGACGATCTGTAAATATTATTTACTGAATCTTTTACCTCATCGGGACTCATATCGTTATAATATTCTGCCATGTATTCTGTTATACCAAGCAGTGCGTTAAAGGGGCTTCTTAAATCGTGAGAGATGATTGAGAAAAATTTATCTTTGGATTGATTAAGTGTCTTCAACTCATCGGCATAACGTTCTAATTGTTCTTCAGCTTTCTTCCTTATTGTAATATCCTGTACCTGCGAAATAAAATAGAGCGGCTTCTCTTCAAAATCTCTTACTAGCGATAATGTAGTTGAAGTCCAGATTGTCTCATCACTTTTATGCATATACCTTATTTCCAGGTTCCGGCTTCCCTCACTTTTATTTTTTAGCAGCGCCACTTTCATTTGTATAGTTTTTTCAAGATCTGCCGGGTGGGTTATATCTCTTAAATACATTTGCAGCAGTTCCGGCGATTTATAAGAGATCATTTCACAAAAAGAATTATTCACTTTTGTAAAGTGCCCATCTGGTGCAAGAATTGCCATTCCGATTCCGGCATTTTCAAAAGTATTTCTGAATCTTTCTTCACTTTTTATCAGAGCCAATTCAGCTTCTTTGAATTCGGTAATATCGGTAGTGGTACCAATTAAACGGAGCGGTTTTTCGTTAGTGGCTTGAAATAAAACTCCACGATCAATTACCCACCCTATTGAGCCGTTCTTTTTATAAATGCGATGTTCCAGCAGGAATTCATTATCTTTACTTATTAAAAAATTCTGGAATTTTTCATCCATTTCAGCCCTGTCTTCTTCATAAACAAGATTAGACCAATCATCTGAGTTATCTGCCAATTCATCTTCTTTAAAACCGTAAAGCGCTTTAAGGTTTTCATCTGAAAAATACTTTTTTTCATTTGGCCAGAATTCCCACACACCTGTTTTACCTGCATGCACAGCAATCTCGTAGCGCTGCTGATTTTCCACAAGTTCATTGTTAATTTTGTTTTTATAAAGAGCCATTTCAACCGTCCGTTTCAGCTCTTTTAATTCGAATGGTTTTATAAGGTAACCGAACGGCTCAGTTATTTTAGCCCGCTGAAATGTTTCTTCATCAGCATAAGAAGTGAGATAGATTATTGGAAGTCGGTATGATTTCCGGATAGCATTTGCCGCATCAATTCCATCCATTTTTCCCTTAAGTTTGATGTCCATCAATACAAGGTCGGGTTTAAGTGACGCAGCCAGTTCAATTGCCTCTTCTGCGGAAGATGCGAGACCGGCAACTTTGTAACCAGCACTGATTAATCTTTTCTCAATATTCCTGGCAACTATTACTTCATCTTCAACAATAAGAATTTTTGTGTCTGTCATTTATTATCCTAATAAATTGGAATAAGAGATTAAAATAATATTTGTACTTTATTGACTATCTTATTCACTAACAACCTCCTCGAACATCGAAGGTTTAGGAAATACTAATTCTACCCGGGTACCATTTTCTCTTTCTGTAATTAAAGTTCCGTTAATTTGCTTTGCAAGAAGATAAACAAGCTGCAAACCAAGTGAAGGAGAATTTTCTATGGTTAAATCAGCCGGAATACCAATCCCGTCATCCTTAACCGACAAACTTATACTATCAGCGCTGCTTACCAACAACGAAACTTCTATTGTTCCAGCTTGTTCCCCCGGGAAAGCATATTTCATAGAATTAGAAACAAGCTCGTTGATAATTAATCCACAAGGTATAGCAGTATCCAGGTTTAACAGTATATTCTGAACGTTGGTCTTTAACTTAATATTCCCTGCCTGCGAATCGTAAGTTGCTTCCAGGTAATCAATAAGATTATTAATATATTCTTGTGCTTTTATACGGGAAAGATTTTCGGATTTATATAAGCGCTCATGAATTAATGCCATAGATCTTATCCTGCTTTGGCTGCTTCTAAAAGCTTCCAGTGCTGCCGAATCTTTTATAGATTCTGCCTGTAAATCGAGTAAGCTTGAGATAGTTTGAAGATTATTTTTCACCCTATGATGAACTTCCCTGAGCAATATCTCTTTTTCTTTAAGTGAATGTTGAATTTGTTTATCTGCTGTTATTCTTTCTGTAATATCCTGTACTGTTAATATTATCAGGTTTTGATCATATAAGGGAATAGTCTTAGCAGACAGGTATTTTTTGTCACCTGTTTTTGATTCAAGTTCGATACTATCCCAAAATAAATTTTCTGGTTTTTTCTCTTTTATGTCTGACCTGATTTTATTGGATATGTTTTTTCCTTGTCCAGGATTGTTTAAAGCCTTTTTGAAAAGCTTTCTTAAGTTCGGAATTTCTTTTTTAGTCCAGCCTGAAATTTCCTGGAACTCCTTGTTAATAAAAGTGGATTTGCCTGAATTTATTTCATTAACGGCTATACCTAATGGTAAATTGTTCAAAATCGTTTCAATGAATTTTGTCCTCTTATTTATTCTATTCTGTGCTTCAACCCGGTCAGTTATATCCAGTATAAATCCCTGAATTGCAGGCTTTCCCTTAAACTCAGTGTCACTTGCGTAAAGATCTAAGATTTTAGTGATACCATCTTTACTTATTCCTCTAAACTGGTAATGAGGAGGGATATCTAGTCCATCCATTCTTTTTCTAAGATTTCCCCAAATCATCTTCTGGTCATCGGGATGTACAAGGTTCACCGTTTCATTTGGTGTAAAAGAAAGAAGTTCCTCAATTGAATAACCTGATATCCTGGAAAAGGATTTATTTGTGTAAACTATTTTA
>CBEPPX010000054.1:0-8888 GCA_965511205.1 uncultured Ignavibacteriales bacterium
TTTTGAAAATGGGAAAGAAAGATGAAGCCGTAACCGGGTTTGAATTTATTGTAAACAATATTATCTGGTCCAACTTCAGGGAAGAATCTCTTTACAATCTTGGTTTAATTTATATTGATCAGGAAAAATATTCCAAAAGCAGGGCAAGGTTAATCAAACTGCTCGATGAATATGAACAGAGTGAATATACCGGCACTGCATTTTACTGGATTGGAGAATCTTATTCCCGGCAGAACCGTCTTCAGGATGCAATAGATTTTTTAGAACGAGCTGTTGACGATAAAAGAAATAACAGCTACAAAGATTATTCAATTTACACACTTGCAACGGTTTACGAAAAAACCGAAGATTACGAAAGTGCTGTAAAATATTACGATCAGCTTTTGTCATACTATCCCGGAAGCAAGCTTGCTACATCAGCGCATATCAGAATTGGCATCTGTTATTTTTATCTTAAAGACTATCAATCTTCAATACTGGAGCTAAATAACCCGGTTATTTCAAGTCTGCCGGAAGATCTTTACTCTGAAGGATTATACTTACTGGCAAATTCACATTATCGTGTACAGGAATATGAAAATGCTGAAAAAACTTATTCAGAACTTATCGAAAAGTTTCCCGGTTCTAAAGTTGTTAGAGAAGCACGATATGGTTTAGCGTGGTCCTATTTTCAGCAGAAGAAATTTAATGAATCTTATAAAGTTTTCAATTACCTCTCTGATGGTGAAGATAGCATTGCTGTGGAATCCTTCATCTGGAAAGGTGAAGCAAAAAGATATGATAATAAACAGGGTGAAGCACTTCTTATTTACAGGGAGTTCCTGCAAAAATTTCCAACAAGTAAATCTGTTTCGCACGTAGAATACCTGATAGGGTTAACTTATTTTGACCAGGAAAATTATACTGTGGCGGATAAGTTTCTTATCAATGCAACTTCTTCTGAAGATGAAATGGTTAGAGCAAAAGCATTTATGATTTTAGGAGAGATGGAACTAAACAATAAAAAATTTATTAAAGCAAAACAGTATCTTAAACCGGCTTTAAATATATCAGATAAATCACTCGATATTTATAAACGCTCTTCCCTGGCTTTAGGAATAGCACTCTATTTTCTTGGAGAAAATGAAGAGGCAGCAAACCACTTATTAGAGATTGAACAGATTGATGCAAGCTTTGAACAGGAGAGGATTAATTTTTACCTGGCTGAAAATTATTTTACTCTAAAAAATTTCCAGGAAGCTTTAAGAAGATATGCTCTTGTTAATACACAGGATACTGATATTGCAAAGCAAACACTTTATGGAAAAGCATATTGCTATTTTAATCTTGGAGACTATGAAAGCGCAGCGTACCAGTTCAACGAGTTTTTGGAAAGGTATCGGGGTGATAATCGCCAGCTTGATGTAAAGCTAAGGCTTGCAGACAGCTACTTTGGAAGTAAAAACTTTGTTGCTTCCAGCAGAGTTTATAAAGAGATCTATGCTTCCTCTAACAAAGCAATGGACGATCCTTATACGAACTACCAGTATGCGCAGGCATTGTATAAATCAGGTGAAACTCACTCAGCCATAACTGAATTTGCAAATCTTCAGAAGAAATTTCCATCATCTAAATATGCAGAAAATTCCCTTTACACAGTTGGGTGGATACATTTCCAGGAAGGTGAATTTTCAACTTCGATAAGTGAATACAGAAATGTACTAAGTATTTATATAAATTCATCACTGGCTCCAATAATTTACTATTCAATAGGAGATGCATTTTTTAACCAGGGTAAGTATGATTCTGCAATTGTTAATTATCAGATTGTTCTCACAAAGTATCCATCGTCCGATTATGTTTTCGATGCTGTAAATGGAATTCAGTACAGTTATGTTGCTATGGGAAAACCGGAACGAGCTGTTCAGCTTATTGATCAGTTTACTGCGCGGAATCCTAACCTAAAATTTTCTGACCAGATATTCTTTAAGAAAGGTGAATTGTTTTACAGCCAGCGGGATTATGAAAACGCGAAGATCAGCTACCTTGAATTTGCGGCAAAATATCCTAAAAGTAGTTTTGTCCCAGAAGCTTACTACTGGATTGGTAAAAGTGCAGAGAATCTTGGAGAGAATGAAGAAGCAGTATTTCATTTTAACAAAGTATTTGAAAATTATCCTGAATCAGAATCTGCAGCAGCAGCTGTGCTGGAAATAGGTAAAATTCAAAACTCCATAAAAAATTACCAGGCAGCGATAGATGTATTTACTAGTGCTCAAACTAAACTTAAAAGTTCGCCCCGCATGCCGGAAATTCTATTTGATAAAGGCACGACATTTATAACTATGGATAACCTGCAAATGGCTTACGAAGTTTTTGATGAACTGGTTATGTATTATCGGACAACATTATTTGCAGATAAGGCGAAATTTGAATTGGGGCTAATAGACCTGGCTGTTGGAAGATACGAGAAAGCAGATGCATTTTTCTCCGACCTTTCCGGTACAAGAACGGATGACCTTGGTGCAAAATCTCAATACTATTATGGATTATCACTTTTTGACCAGGAAAAATTCACCGAATCAATTTCTGCGCTGGTTAGAGTGCGCACTGTTTTTTCTAACTACGATGAATGGCTTACAAGATCTTACTTGTTGTTAGGCGATTGTTATGTTAAGCTTGGTGATAAACGCAAAGCTGAAGAGATGTACAGAACTGTTATCAGCAAACACCGAAGCGATCCGTTTGGTGAAGAAGCACGGCAAAAACTAAGGAATTTATGATGATTAATAAATCAATATTTTTTCTTCTGATATTTTTTGTTACAGCGTTTTCGCAGGATGATAAAAATCCAAATGTAGAACTGCCTGATTTTGTAATTACAGGTAATGATGTAATTTCGGTTAGAAGAGTTGAAAAAATGAAACCGGGTTTTGTTGGCACAGTTACCAAAGAATTTATCAATCCTGTTTTTGCACCTGATGAGTTAGAACTCGCAGTATTATCAAACCCGCTTGAAGAAGATCTAAATTTGCTGGATTCATCTAATTATTACAAAGGCAGGCTCACACTGGGAGCTGGAATATATACATTACCTGCAGGCGAATTGAATTATGCGTATCCTTTTACACGCGGAAAGATACATGGAAGGATGAAAGGTAATAACCAGCGTTCTTATATTGATAACAGCGGCAAAGTTTATTATGAAGGTGCGCTGGACATTGATTATTCCCTTTCTACTGAAGATAATGTTTTACCGGGAACTAAATTTAGTTTAAATGGTGAACATGGGGTAACTTCTTATAATTTTTTTGGTTCAAATAACCCGGAAAGAGAAAGAAAATTGAACGCAGGCAACGCTTACTTTGGAATTAAAAATCTTTACTTAAAGGAATTTATTTTTGATGTTAATGTAGCCGGGGATTATACATACCTGGATAATGAAAATTTTAATGAATCTCTTTTAAAAGCAAATGCGTTCGGAAAACTTCAATTGGATAATTTTGGCTTAACACTAAAATCAAATTATCAAAAACAATTTTTAACTACTACTTCACAAGGAAAAACAACTTCCGATTATTTCTTTTTCAGACCCTCAGTTTCTTTGGAATTATTCAATCTTATAATGGCTGATCTTGGTTTTACATTTTCCGGCTCAGGAGGAAATACATTAAACACATTATTCGCAGCATTCGGTTTAGAAATATCAAAGAGTTTAGTTCTGCTTGCCGAATATTCTCCTATGGCAGAGTTTGTAACTGCGGGAAAATTCTTAAGAAAAAATAATTATTTCAATCCTCAAACATATTCAAGTTATGTGGTGAAAAAATCTAACGCAATGGAATTTGTATTAAAGTATGAATACGATAAATACTTCCAGATAGATGGAGGCTTTAGGTATTTTTCATCAAAAGAATTTCCATACTTTACAAATCCAGCCAACACAGGAGTTTTTGAATTAGCATTTACAGATGCCAAAAGTTACAACGAGTTTATTAATCTTTTATTCCCTCTTGGACCTTACGGAATTTTTTACGGCAGCTTAGATTTTCATCAAATAAAAAATTCAGAAGGTTCTTTAATTCCTTATCATCCTGAAACAAGAGCATCCTTAACTTACGGATACGAAATTATTAACGGATTGAATGGTGAAGCAACGCTGGAATATCTTTCAGGAAGGTTTACTAATATTGAAAACAGCAGCTCTGTTAAATCGTTTTTTAATGCAGCATTGAAATTAGAGTATCAAATTAAATCAAAAATTATCCTTTCTTTGCAAGTTAATAACCTGTTTAACACAAAAAGATTTTTGTGGGAAGGATACCAGGAAAAACCTCTGGATTTAATTTTGGGAGTTAATTTACTCTTTAATTGATTAAATGATTAAAAATTAATTACATTTGTATGGTTTTAAAAATCCGTTAGAAAAAAAATAAGTAGCGGATTAAACAAAAAACTTATAAGAGCAGAAATTAATTGAAATATTAAAAAATGACCGGAACTGAGTTAATAAAAATAGTAACAAAAAAAGCTGGTATCCCTGATTCGAAGGCAAAGCTATTTTTCGAACTGTTTATTAAGCGGTTATCTGATATTATGAAACCGGGTGAGTCTGCTAAATTCAGTGATGTTGGATATTTTCATTTAAGGACTACACAAAAGACCGCAGACCGCAAGGGACATGAAAAAGCAACTTCTGAAGACGATAAAATTAATATTATGCTTTTTTCTAAAGAAGTTGAGCAGATGGATGACCTTGAGAACAATGTGGTCTTTACAATTCATAACATTCCGGAGAGTGAGCACGATGAAATTGATTCATACTTTAGCTTAAGTGTGGGTAAACCTGTCTTCCCGGTTGATGGAATTACTGAAGGTGAATTATTTTCACAGAAATCAGGAATTGAAATTAGAAAAACATTAATCTCTAAAGCAGAGGAGCTGATTAGTTCAATTGAGAAGCTTGAAGGAGTGATGGGTGAAGAAGAAATTGTTTTTGAAAAATCACAGTTATCAAAAAGAAAAATAGATATTCTAAAATCAGATTCGCTGTCCGATGAAACTCCAATTACGGGTGAAGATACATTCCCAAGTGCTGAAGATATAAGAAATAGAGAGTTTAAATTTGGAAAAAATATTGCGAATCAAATTAAAAATGAAGTTACTCCTGAACCGGGACTAGGAGTAAAACCAAAAATAGGAATGGATGTAAGTGATTCTGAAAAACTTCCGTGGAATTTTGGTAGGGAGGTTTTCGATAAAAAAGTAGAGTACAAAAGAGAAGATTCAGAAGATATTCCTGAAGAAAAGGAAAAAGTTGAAGAAAAATCTATTCAAGAAATTGAAACCGGGAAAATTTCTGATGAATTAATTAAGACTAAAGAAGATGAACCAGAAACTTCTTCAGTAATTGATGAGGAGATAGACTTCAGGGCTGAGCAAGAAGAGGCGCGAACAGCAAAGGAAATTGAGCATGATGAAAAATTAAAAAGTGTTATTGATGATTTTATTACCAGGGATGAACCTGAAAAATTTGGAACGTATGAAAGGGTAACATCATCTGTTTCTTATATTAAAAAAGATAAAATCATTGATAAAATCGAACATGACGAGAGTGAAGATGAAATTGAATCAGAATTGGCTGAAATTGAAGAAGATAAGACTGAAGATGGTTTCAAGGAAGTTCAGAGTAAATCAACAGAGTACCATCTTGAAGACAAAAAAGTAAAAACTAAGAAGGAAGAAGAATCTGTTCCATCTAAAAAATCAAGCAGAGAAGATAGGTATTTATACAAAAGAAAAAGGAGAAGTTTTGTCCCTTTTCTGGTTGGGTTATTTGCAATTGTATTCGTTGTTGCAATAGTCTATTTGTACCTGGAAAGTGATACTATTTTTAAAAGTGAGGAAGTTGAAGAAAATATCTTACCAATTGTAAGACCAGCTTCAGTAACGGTAATAGAACGGGAATACATTTACCCTATTACTTTTCCTTATTCAGTTTCAGAAATCGATGAGAAAATTTCAGGTATAAATTTAGCTTTATTTTCTGATGAAGAAATCGTTTTTATACCACCGGTTCCAAAACAAGAAATTGATAAAGAAGAGGAAGAAACTCCCGTTGCTGTAAAGGATGAAAAAATTTCAGGCGAAGAAAGTATAGGACTGGTAAGTAAACATGTTTATAAGTATAAAGATTATTACGTTGTACAGGTAGCGTCGTTCAAATCTTATTCAATAGCCGAAGAAGAAGCAAAAAAATATAAAGAGATGGGTTACAATACTTTTGTCGAAATTGCAGAAATAACAGATACAGGAACCTGGTTCCGCTTGCGGGTAGGCGATTTTACTACACGCGAAAAAGCAAATAGTTTTGCTACTAAATATATTAAATAGAATTTAACAATAAGGATTGCTATGAATTTATTCGACATATTCTTAAAAGGTGGGGTCTTAATGTGGGCTATCCTGCTCAGTTCAGTTATTGGGCTTAGTGTTGTGATAGACCGTTTTATAACATTACGAAGAGCCAAAATAAATGTTCCGGCTTTTATTATAAGATTAAGAGGTTTTATAAAGAAAAAAGATATGAACGGCGCTCTATCATTCTGCATGCAGGAAAAATCTCCGATGGCGAACATGGTAAGAAAAGGTCTTAAAAAATTTAATCTTGGACATGAAAGAGTTAAAGAAGCAATTGAAAATGCCGGAAGACAAGAGGTGAGCAAACTTGAAAAGGGCTTATCAATTTTAGCCACAGTTGCAGGTGTTGCACCGCTTTTAGGATTTCTTGGAACTGTTACTGGCATGATACAGGCATTTATGACTATTGAAGACCTGGCTGGTGCCGCAAATCCGAGTGATCTTGCAGGAGGAATTTGGGAAGCGCTTACAACAACAGCTTTTGGTTTGATAGTCGGAATTCCTGCGCTGGCATTTTATAATTACTTTGTAAATGCTGTTAAGAGGTTTGTGGGTGATATGGAAACTGTTGCAAATGATGTTGTAGATTCAGTACAAGACAGTGCGCATTTGCAATCAGGTATTGATGACGAAGTTGAAATTGAATTATAAGGTAACAAAATGAGATTTAACACATCAAACCAGCCCATTAGCATTTTTAGTTATTCATCTCTTACTGATATCGTGCTCCTGCTGGTGATATTTTTTCTTCTTACATCCCAGTTTGTCATTCAAACAGGTGTAAAAGTAAAACTGCCCGGCTCTAAAACTAATGATCAATCAGAATCAACACTGTTGATTGTTACAATTACATCAGGAGGTGTGGTTTATGCAGGACCCGATGAAACAGGAATTGATCAACTTCCGCAAAAATTAAATGAGCTTAAGGGAATTAGTGAAGAGAACAATCTTGTTATCAGGGCTGATAAAACTGTTCAGATAGATCTGGTAATTAAAGTTATTGACGCTGCAAAATCCATTGGTATAGGAAGATTTACAATTGAAACAGAAAAAGAAGAATAAAAGAGAGGTTAGCTATGTCCTCTGAAAAATCAACAGGATTATCATACACATTTTCAATTTTTGTGCATGCCATTTTAATCGGGCTGTTCTTACTAATTAATATGTCTTTCGATTATTCTCCAGCCGAATATATTGAACTTTCTTTTGGCATTTCCTCACAATCAGGTTCATCAGGGGCTGAAGGAAACCTGGTTGAGAATATTGAAGAGATATCCGAATTAGAAATGCAAAGTACCACCGAAGAACAAAACCGTGAAGTAAATGAAGTTGATCTGCCGGTTTCAGAAAATATATCCGAAGAAAACATTATCATCCCTGCAGATGAGGAGAAAGAAATTGCTGAGGAAAACAACAACGAAAACACCGAAGAGGTAAATTCCAATGTAACCTCAACAGGGCAGGGTAATGAATCGGTTGGAGATGGAAGTCTTGGTTTTGATATTGATTGGGGCGGAAACGGTACAAGGAAAATTTACAGCTTTCTTCTTCCTCAATATCCTGAAGGTGTAAAAAAAGAGATAGATATTAAACTTGAATTTACAATTTTAGCGGATGGTACAGTTGGAACGATAATTCCTAAAATGAAAGCTGATACACGCCTGGAAAATGCAGCAATAAATTCACTGAGGCAATGGAGATTTGAAGCTTTAAGGAATAACCAAAGGCAGGCAGAGCAAAAAGCGCTTATTGTTTTTCCGTATCGTTTACAATAGCTGGTTCTTTATAATAAATTCGGTAAAAGAAATATTCAGCTATAGTTAATATTACCAGCGAAAAGTCGTCCCGCGTTAAGTAGAAACCTAATCCTTCCGGTTCCATAAAAAATTTTGAGATCATTCCCGTAATTGACCAGCCAACAGTGAACAGGATGGCAATTAATCCCATATTCAAAAAAGCGAATGACAAACCTTCCTGCTGCCACTTTTTGGTAAAGATGAGCAGTGCAAAAAGAAAATGTAGAAAAAAAACGAATGCACTAATCATTATTTTATTTTGAACCTATTAAGTAGTATGATTTCGCCGGTTAAGAATTGCAGCACCAATTGCTCCACCTAATATTCCGAAAATCGTGTAGGTTATAATGTTGCTTATAAAAATCATAATTGTGTAAAGTGCCGAAAATCCGCTGGCTTCAATATCTTTAGCCATCGTTTTAATAAGCTTTAACGATTCATCCATTATTGATCCCATATTCAAATCATTTATAATCAGCTCGGTTTGCGGCAGCCCGGCAATAAATTCATTTGTATGCGTGATGTAAGTAATCAACAGATCGAAAAAAGTTGAAAAAAGTGCAGCAACTATTCCTGTTATTAAACCAAGAATGATTGCCTTTTTTACTGCTATTTTTTCATTTAACCGGTTAGTCTTTTTGTAGAGAATAAGTGCAACGATAGAAGCTGCCGGAACCAACAGGCAGCATCCAA
>CBEPPX010000055.1:0-8852 GCA_965511205.1 uncultured Ignavibacteriales bacterium
TCTTTAAACTCACCTGCTGTTTTTGTGAATATCCATATTGCAACAATTCCAACTACAGAATGAATTGCCAGGACATACATTATGTACTCAGGAGTACCGGCTTCTTCAAAACTACCCATAACCCCGGTGTAAATACCACTGAGTGTTGCACCGATAAATGTTGCCAGGAAGCTGGTTCCCATATAAAGTCCTGCTTTTTCCTTTGGTGCAATCCACATTATATATTCTTGTATTCTTGGTGAAGAAATCATTTCACCAATTGCAAATAAGAAGATGCCGAGAAAAACAAGCTCGTTTGCCATTGTAGCAGAAAGTCCAAGTACAACGAAACCGGCTGCAGCTATAAAAATACCAAAGAGGAACGAAGAAATTGCCGCTCGTTTTTCAAAGATTGTTGAAATCAATATTTGGAAGACAATTATTATATATCCGGTATGCGAAATTGCTTCGGCATTAATTTTCCATATCCCTCCATCGTTACTTGAAATGACATTGGTTATTCCGGTCCCGATTATCGAGCTGACACCTTGATACAGGGCAGCAGTATTAAGATGAACATCAATATATACAGCCAATACATTAAAGAAAGCCCAGAATGGTAACCAGAAGAAGACTCCTAACAAAATAATAAAGACCAGGAATTTAACATCTGACAGTGCTTCACCCATATCCTTAAATTTTTGTTTAAGCGTTACGTCTTCATTTTCACGTGGGGGTTCTTTATAAAAAAGAAGAGTTATTATGAACATCAAGGCTATAGCTGCTGCTGCAGTATAGAATACATAATCCCAGGAGATTGCTCTTAGTTTTCCCATAATAATGGGGCCAAATGAAGCTCCAACATTAACCATTGCATAGAAAATCCCAAAACCCTGAGTTTTATTTGTTTTATCCGTTACAGCTCTTACAGTTCCTGCAATGAGGGGTTTAAATATTCCTGCAGCAAAACCGATACTCAACATTGTAATTGCTATGCCTGAAAAGGATTTTGTTACGATCAGTAAAAGTATAGTTGGTAAGTAAACAAGGTAAGATATTATCAATATTTTTTTAAAACCATATTTATCCGCAAAGGTTCCTGAAAATAACGGGATGAGATAGGATAAAGCTAAAAATATACTCTGGATAATACCCAGGTCTCCTCTTGAATATCCGAGCTGTTGCAAGTAGATTCCAAAACCCATGTAAATACCGTAGTAAGCAAAACGTTCAAGAACTTCTATTCCGTTTCCTACCCAGAATACGGATGGATAACGTGTGCGCTTTTTCATAATTGGATCTCTGAATTTATTAGAAAGAAGATGTTATTAATATTTTGTTTAAAAAATTGGAATTGACTTTAGATGAAAATGATATCTCTGTAATCAACATTTATTGGTTTTTTGCGAGTGAAAAATCTGCTACTCAACTAAAATCAGCTATAATAATATCAGAATCAAGTTTTATAGTACAAAAACAGCAAAGTGCAAATTTGATGCAGATTGATATTGTTTCGGTAACCTAACTATTCCGAGTTATTCAGCTTAATTATAATTCCAGGGCAGCCGCAGCCATCTCGTATTCTTCCGGTCTTATGTAGATTACATAACCAAAGCTGCCTTTGCCATCAGTTACACCATTTGAAGCATAGACATTAACGTTTGCCCGGTACAATTTATTATGAATTTCTGTTAAGGCACCAAGCTCATCATCCCCTTGCACCATAATTGCCGGGTGCGGTCCATCCAGTGTAAATCCCGCTTCCCTGGCTGCTTCGCTTAGTATGTTTTCATCTTCGGGGAAAAGTGTAAACTGGGTTCGTTCCGGTCCCATTGGAATTGCAGTAAAGGCAAGGAGATTAACACCAATATCTTCGAGTTGTGTTAATATTTTGTACGCCTCGCCGGGCTGATCTATAACCGTAGTGTAAAAATACTCTGCTTTTCTGATACTGAGCGCCATAATCCCCTCCTCTTATTTTTGAGTATAAGTTTTTTAAGAGATTCGGTTTTAATTTAATTCGAAAAAATCAAGAAATCAAGACTTCTTAATAAAAGTTCAACATCCTAAACCAGGGGCGTATATTTTTACTTTAGCATTTTTCTCATAAGCATCAACTGACCTAAATGATAGGAGTTGTGATTGGATAAAACCAGTACTTCTCTAAAGATTGTGTATTGAGGGGCGTGTGGAATATTAGCAAACAAATCATACTTATCATCTTTCACAAATTTTTCCATAACATCCAAACCTTCAAAGAACTCTTCAACAGTTTTCTTCCAGGTATCTTCATTAGCCATTTCATCTTTATCGGGCCAATATCCTTTAGGCCAATCAGGAGATTTGTAACCTGCGTCGGTAAAAAATTTTATAATATCGATTTGAGCTCTTCGCATATGATCGAGCAACTGCCACGGTGTGTATTCAACATTTGGTATTTTCTTATTGATTAAAGCTATGGGAAAGTGATTGATTCCTCTTTTGATTGCTTTATGTGCATTTCCCCCGCGCAAAGAAAAAAGTAATTGTTTTCTGATAACTGCTTTTTGATCCACGTAGTCTTAACTCCATTTTAGAAATTAGTTTTGTTTCTAAAATAGAAGATATTTTTATTTCAAAAAAGCCATCGTGTAAGTTTTAACAGAAGATCCGGAATCCATTTTATTTACACCTGCTGGAAATATTCGTTACAAGTGTTGCAACTTTATTACCAAATAGATTAAAAATTTAGTTGAAATTAACCTCACCCTATATCCCTCTCCTTGTTAAGGAGAGGGACTAAAAGATAAAGTTGGGTGTGAAATTTGTTTTTGTTATTGGCAATCGATATTGAATAGTTGCTCATTCCAGCAATGCCAATCCGGATCACCAAAACGGAGCGGATCCATAACTCTACCAAATAGATTTTCGTAACTCCATTCAATATTAATTAGGCGGTTTTCTTCCTGTCCGAAGATATTATAAAAACGGTTATAAGGATCATCATTTGATTTACCGTAAAATATATAGCTACCATTTGCCGGAGCCTGCGGAACTATGTTGTTGTATTTAATATCTGCAGTATTTTGTTGCGGGTCTCGGTGCCACGAAATATATATGAATTGAACCGGGTCATTTGGATCTTTATTTAAAGTCCAGTTTCCTTCAGTTAGTGGTAGATTTGAAAATCCAGTGTACCATTCAAAATCTTCATAAAAACCCTGTTTGGTTAGAAGCATTCTCCATTCAACACCATTTCCAACTGCTTTACCAAAAAGCTTGGCAGTATGAACAGCTCCACCAACAAAAACACTATAAGACCAAAGCCAGGATCCATCAGGTTGCTGAACAGGTTGATGATTAAAAGCTTCTCCGAAAGCAGCGACCGGAACTGCCAGGGTAATAGTTAAAATCGTATTCCAGAAACCAACATGAAAAGCAGCCCATTGCCAGTTAGTTCGTTGAAGAGTATCGGGTGAAAGTATTTTTCCAAACAATGCCGGCGAGGTAGTATCCGGGAATTCAGAAAAATCCATTATAAAAGTTGTCTGTGGAGGAATATCCGGAGATTGCTCTGCGGGTGTGGTGGGGTCATTCTCCGAGCAGGAGAGAAAAACAAATAGATTAAGGAGAATAAGGGTAAAGATCATCTTGTCAAAGCCTTTATTCCGTTTCATTATTTTATTCCTAATTTTATTATGAGATTAGATTTCTACGCAGAAAATTAACAATATTTGTACCATTAGGAACGGTAAAAATAGGTGAGCAAATAGCAATCGCGAAACATAAAAATCACATTTTTACTTTGAAATTGAAATATTTACAAGCCAATTACTACAACTATTGTAGTTAAAAGACTACTTCAGCAGGATCATTTTTTTAGTTTCAACAAAACTTCCAGTTTTAAGTTGATAAAAATATATTCCGCTTGTTAATCCTTCGCCATAAAACTCAATTTCATATTCTCCTGCTGGTTTCTCTTCATTAACTAATGTTACAACTTCGTTTCCTAAAACATCAAAAACTTTAAGTGTTACAGGAGACCCTTCGACTCCGCTCAGGGTGACAGGAATTGTGAATTTTATTTTTGTTGAAGGATTAAACGGATTTGGATAGTTCTGTGAAAGTTCAAACTTATTTAACAAAAATTCATTTGTATTATCTTCTACGTCGCTGATGTTATCCATATTGAGTTTGGCAATATACAAATCCGCTAGAGACCCGTTTGGTATAACTATTAATGTATCACCAATATCTATTGAACCTGAGAACGATCCTACAACATATCCGGTGTTATTGTCATCTAAATAAATATCATAAGCACGCTCTTCACCAAGACCACCGGTATATAAGACATTAATTAAATTTCCATTTGTTGAATAATTTGCTGCGAATATATCATCTGTTGCACCGCCGACAAAAGTTGAGCTTCCTATATTAAAACCGCCGGTAGTAATTCCGCAAACACTTATTCCATTGGTAGGATTATATGATATTGAAGTTGGATAATCATAACCCGTACCGCTGCCATGGTCAGCCCAAGTAAAATTTCCATTGCCATCTAAACCAGATATGAAAACGTCTGAGTTATTATCCGTAGAAGTAAATTGAAAACTTCCAAAGTTAGCCGTGTGAGCGAAATAACCGGCAAGAAAAATATTACCAAAATCATCAGCAATTATTGCACTGCCGCCATCATCATAATCTCCGCCAGCTTGTTTTAACCATACTTTGGCTCCGGTGATATCTATTTTTGCAATAAAAACATCGTCATTACCATCATAGCTGAATAATGTATCACCATCAAAAATCATAGTATAATCAAAATTGCCTGTTAAAACTATATCAAATCCATCAAAGCAGATACTCTCAGCAAAAGACTCACCATCGTCCATCATTACCGCCTGTTCTGCCCAGAGAACATTACCATTTGGAGAAATTTTTGTATAAAACATTGTTGCATTTGACGTTGTTGAAAGATTATAAGAACCAATTTGTAAAGAGGTTTCAAAAGATCCACCGACATAAATATTATTTAAATTATCGATGGCAATACACAGTCCTTCATCGCGGTCCGCGCCAGCTCCGTGCACTACCCATTGGAAAACTCCATTGGGGTTATACTTTGCTACAAACACATCAGTAAATCCGGCACTTACAAGGGTGGTAGTACCAAATGATGCTGATCCGCTAAACAATCCTGTAACAATAATATCGTTATTGTCATCCGTCATTATATCCAAACCTCTATCAAGTCCCGTACCTCCCATTAATCTAATCCATACTATTTCACCAGCGGGATTCAGTTTAGTCAGGCATACATCAGAAAAGTTAGCTACGAATGTGGTATCATGGAAGATAGTAGTATCGGTTACTTCGGAAACAGAATAAATAAATCCAAAATTATCTACATAAACGTCTCTTGCAATATCATTGGAACGACCCCCGCCTTGAATAATCCAATCGAGGTAAGAGTTTTGTGCAATTGTAGTTGAGGAAAATATTATCAATACAATTAAACATTGAAATAAATTTTTCATTTTAATTCTCCCTTTCTATCTAATTAATTTTTGATATAAGGCATTTACTTTATTGTTTGATAGATTTATTAATCTTTCTTCTTCAGTATTGCTGCCACTATTTAGCAATGCCTGAATTTGTAATTTTTTTATTCGTTTGCTAAATGTATAGTGAAGAATAAATCTTAAGATGATTAGAAGAGCAACAAAACTGGTTACAGAAATTATCCAGTAAGTTATTCTATTACCTGCTGGTTGCGGTTGAAGTATTAAAAACGTTAATATCATAAGTATAATAACTGCACCTGCTATGTAGAATGGAACATCTAACAATCCCTTTTTTCTTTTTTCCTCTTCTATTAAAGCAATTAAATTAGTGCTCATTTTTTCACTCGAATAATTTTGGGCAATGGAATTTATAGTGTGGGGTGTAGGATGTAGAATTTAGAATTAAAATCAGTAATAACTTTCGCATATCTCCTCCTGAAGATAAATGAAAAGTGTATTTAAACTTAGCAAGATATCAACAGTAACTCAATAATTATGTAGAAATAAATTGATAATTGTATGAGGTCTAATAAAGCGAGGTGAAAGATGCGCCACTAGAATTCATGGATTTTATGGAACAATAAGCGTCAGTCGATTATTTTTTCTGCGATATTACTTCTATTTTTGTAACCAAATTATTTGAATTATCCCCCATCTTACCATTGGAGTATTGGATGAGTTTTAAGCTTATTAATAAATCTGAATTTGATAAAGTAAAATCATTAATGGGCGATTGGGCTGTAAATATGCAGCTTTTTGCAGATATGTGCAGATACAACACACTCGTTGCGGTTAAAAAAGCAGGTTCAGGACACCTTGGTTCTTCTTTAAGTGCAATGGATATTACAACATATCTTTATCTAAATGAATTAAACATTTTTGATGTAGGACTCGATTCTCCTGATCGCGATATATACTTTTCTTCAAAAGGGCACGATGTTCCCGGTTTGTATTCACTTTTTTATGCTCTGGGAATTACAACTGAAAAAAAACTTTTAATGCTAAGAAGATTACATGGTTTAGATGGTCATCCCGAAACCCGCATTCCCGGAATTGAAGCAAGTACAGGTTCACTCGGAATGGGAATTTCAAAAGGGAAGGGAATGGCATGGGCAAAAACTTATCAAAAGAATAAAGGGCACGTTTATGTTTTAACCGGCGATGGTGAATTCCAGGAAGGACAGATTTATGAATCGCTGCAAGTTACAGCTCATCAAAAAGTTAATAACATTACTGCGATTATGGATCATAATAAATATCAAACGGATATGCTCGTTAGCGATGTAAATAATATTGAAAATGTTGTTACAAAAGTATCTGCTTTCGGATGGCACGTTGTAAGAATTAATGGGCACGATTATAACGAACTTAAAAAAACTTTTGATGATTTGAAGAATGTAACAGATAAACCAAAAATGATTATTGCCGATACGATAAAGGGAAGGGGAGTATCGTTTATGGAAAAACCTGAAACTGAAACCTTCGAGGGAAAAACGCTTTACAAATGGCATAGCGGCGCTCCAGATGATGAGAGTTATGAAAAAGGTTTAAAGGAATTAACTAAAACGATTAATAATCTTTCTGATAAACTTGGAATAGAGAAAATTGAAATTCCGATTAATAAACCAGAAGGAAAAGTTTCAGCTAAAGGTAAGATGGAATTTGTAACCGAAGCTTACGGTGATGCACTCTGCGAAATAGCAAAAACAAATGATAAACTTGTTCTTCTCGATGGAGATCTTTCTGCAGATTGTAAATTAAGAAAGTTTGAAAAGATGTATCCTGATAGATTCATTGAAAATGGAATTGCTGAACAGGATATGGTTTCGATGGCAGGAGGTTTAGCAAGAATGGGTATGATCCCTGTTGTAAATACATTTGCAAGCTTCCTTGCTGCAAGAGCCAACGAGCAGATTTACAACAACGCGGGGGAACAAACAAAAGTAATTTATACATGCCATTTTTCAGGAATGATTCCTGCAGGACCGGGAAAATCTCATCAAAGTGTAAGGGATATTTCACTTTTTGGTGCTCTGCCAAATGTAACAATCATTCAACCTTGTAATGCTGAAGAAACAAAATGGGCAACAGAATATTGTGTAAAAGATACTGAACAAAATTGTGTTTTAAGATTGGTAATTGGTCCTTCCCCTGAAAAGATTGAGCTGCCAAAAGATTATAAATTTAAAGTTGGAGTTGGTGCAGAATTAACTGAAGGCAGCGATGCAATACTTTTTGGTTACGGTCCAGTAATGCTTCACGAAGCTTTGTTAGCAGCAGATTATTTAAAAAAGATTGGCTTTGGTTTGAAAGTAATAAATATGCCCTGGTTAAATAAAATTGATAACGAATGGTTGAATAAAATAATTTCAGATCAGAAAAAAATATTTATTTTAGAAGATCACTCCGCTGTTGGGGGATTGGGAGATAGATTATTAAATGCTATTAACGAATTGAATCTTCTTGAAGGCAAAACTTTTACAAATTTTGGATTAAAAGAATATCCTGAATGCGGAACTCCACTCGAAGTTCTTGAATTTCATAAACTTGATGGAAAATCTTTAGCTCAAAGAATTTCTGGTGTTGAAGATATCGAAACGGAAGAAAATGTTAAGCAGAAATATACTGCAGATGCGCCGCAGTAATAACCTACTTTGAAAACATTGGCAGCTTATTAAAAATTTCTGCTGCTGTTTTTATTAAAACGTTCCGAAATGGCCATTCATTAACTAGAGTTTTGAATTTTGAACTAACTAATATTTGATCTTTTACAACAAGTCTTGAATTTTTATTATTCCAGATTGAATAATCAATTTGAATATTTGAACTATAGTCCTCGGTATTCTTTAAATCCGCTTTGGAATTTTCAGGTATTTGTCCCATAAAGTTCACATGGTGAACGATAAAAATGAAATCTGCATCGCTATTATGTTGAAAGTATGAAAGTGAATCTGGCATTGAAACTGAATAGTGGTAGCGACCATTATCTGATGTACTGTCGTACACAATAGGAAAATTCTCCCAGTTAACATCATAAAATATCCAACCTGTTTTAGTGACAGTTGAGAACATTTTTATTCCATCGAGAAAATATTTCCTGAATGTAGAAACAAAGTTTAAATGACTCGAAACAATATTACTATCAAGTCCTGCGTTGTATTCATATTTAGCATCTCGGATACATATATCCATTGATACATTTTCAAATGTTTTATTTTCATAGTCTGGAGAATAATAGCTGTTTTGGAATGTAGATTTTGGTACGCTAGAACAAGAAATAAATAAGTTTACATAGGTAATGGTACTGAATAAAAAGATTAAATATTG
>CBEPPX010000056.1:0-8793 GCA_965511205.1 uncultured Ignavibacteriales bacterium
TATCAACAACTTTGCAGGTATGTAAAAAAACATCTTTGTGATGATAATCTTTACGTTGTTCAACTCCGCTCATCTTGGCAATTTCTGGAAAGACAATATCCATAACTCCTGAATTAAACAGCAATTCTAATCCAACTGAAGGTTTTAGTGAACCGAGTATTTTAATGAACTCCTCAGTAATCCTTTCCTGCGATACTATCACTAATCTATCTTTTAGTTCAGCCGCTGCGTTTATAACGTTATCATCAACCGTAAAACCTAATTGTGATGCAAACCGAAATGCCCGCATAATTCTTAATGGATCATCATCAAATGTATTTAATGGATCGAGCGGAGTTTTAATGATCTTATCCTCTAAATCTGTCAACCCGTTAAATGTATCTACAAGTTCGCCGTAATTTTTTTTGTTAATTGAAACCGCAAGGGTATTAATACTAAAATCCCGCCGGCTAATATCATCTTTGAATGAACCTGCTGCAACATCAGGTTTACGGCTGGCTTTGTTGTATGATTCTTTACGCGCACCAACAAATTCAAAATTAATATCGTGGTAACGAAAATGAGCCGTACCAAAATTTTTAAAGATGACAATATCCTTTATCCCAAAAGCATTTGCTAAAGAAGATGCATATTTAGGTCCGTCTCCAACAACTAAAAAATCAATGTCATTTCGCTTTCTTTTTAAAAGAATATCCCTGATAAATCCCCCAACGATGTAAGTATCTACTTCCAATTGTTCAGCTACTTCTGAAGCGGTTTTCAGGAATTCATATTTTCGTAATTCATCACTTAAATTCATTTTGATATTCTTCACATTTTTCATTCTACAATTTTCATTTTCGCAAGCAAACTATCTGAATTTGTATAAAACCACTCAGCTTTTTTATAGTTCTCTTCCAAAATATTAAGAAAATCAGCTTCCTCTCTATATCTCATAGAAAGACCTGCCATCTTCCTGGCTAACAAAAAATCGAAGTTTTTCATCATATATTTTGATAGAACAAACGTTCCATAACTGCTGTGATAATCGTTAACAATTAATCTTTTTTCAAACTGCTTAAGAAATATATCGTAATCTTCCTGTAATATTCCTGCTAAACTAATTAGAACAGGAAACGAATAATAATAGTATTCTTCATTATTCAATTCCTTTAAAATAAAATATTTATCGAAATCACTGCCTGTTAAATATTTAGATAATCTTTCCGGTTCTTCAGATAATTTCATTCTCAAATCCGCAATGTACTTTAGCTGTCTGTTTGGATTTTTATCTGCCAAATCAGAATAAAGAATTTTTGCTTCTCGAAGATTATCATTCTTAGCTTTAAGATCAGCCAACTTTAACTCAAGGTTGTACGTATAACTTGTTTTTTCAAACAAAGATATATTATCAGAAATCAATTCAATTGCCAAATCAAGTGAATCAATCTTTTCTAAGCATAAAACCAGACCAAGCAGAGCACTGTAGTTATCTGATTTATCCAATAACTCTTCAAACGTGCTCCGTGCTCCCTCAATATTATTTTTGTTGTACATCTGCCAGCCATCATCCAGTCTATCTGAGATATACCTTGGACACACTTTATAAAATATAGCTTTTCTTCCAAAATAATAATGTGCTTTATCCTCTGTATTCGTGAGTTCAAACCTTTCAAGAAATGAATAATAATTCTTTACTACTTCCTCTAATTGAACGTCGTAACTACTTTCAAAATCATTTGTTGCGTAATATTTTTTAATCCTAGAAATACCATAATTCTCTATAAGATACCTGATAAAAGAACCCGCGTAAATGTAACCTAAACTTGAAGTGCTTGAAAAAAAGTTTAATCCCTTTAAAATCGATGAAATATTAATTTTGTAATTATTATTATGTGCTAATGCTGCCAGAAAGTGGATTTCATTTTCATCATACGAATTATCGGCAGCTTCAGCAATTCCCTCGATTAATGCAGGATTGAAACCTGCAGCTACTTTAAATATGCCTACTCCAAAATCAGCAGAAACGCAGTGCGCAAGCTCATGTTTAAGTGTGTGCTCCCAAGTGTCAATTGATATATAGATGTTGTTTAACCAGGGTTTTGCAACATCAGCATTACCGGAACCAAAAAGGTCTTTCTTCTGCATGTTGCTTCTAAAAATAAATGAGTGGATTTTTTCTTTCTGCTCCACCAGAAAAAACAATTCAAGTTGTTGAAGATAAAACTCCTGGTTCAGTGCAATAAGTTTTAACACTTCTTGCGGGATGGCTCTATCTGTATGAATAATAAAATTCTTAGTTTCAAGAGTTACAGGTAATTCACTACTTAATCTCCCGTATGTTGTACTGTAACCCAGGTGAGGAGAGAAATAATAGAATATTCCGGAAAGAATTAACACCAACAAAATTATTTTTTTATTGGCTCTTTTTTTCTCCTTAATTCTTCTTCCTAACACGAGTAAGATGAATCCAAAGAATCCGATATTGATGCAACGATAAAGAAATAATTTTGAACTAACCGATAATCCCTCGTCATATATCGTGCCCGGAAAATAACCATAAACCGGATTAAAGAAATATACTTGTGGATTTAAATAAAGCTCAAAGAAAGTTATTGATAGAATACCAAGGTAAATTAAACTAACAATTAAAGTTTGAAACCGACTTAATGTATTCATCGCAATTACTGCTATTGCCCCGCCGACTATCACAGAAGGGAGAGTTAAAACTAAGTAGAATAGAACACCATCATAAAATGAACAGAACCCTACAAAAAAAGAATTGCCGACTGAAATAAGAAACGGAATAATTAAAAACAATAAGTATGCTTTAAATAATCTAAAAGGTTCCGGTTTTTCATCCTGTGTAGAGAACTTTTTAAAATATGATATAGAATAAAGAGCAGAAAGGAAGGATAATAGAAGCGCATTAATTGCAGCAAACTCATATCCAAAAACATTAGTAAGAGGGAATTGCAGTAAAGCAAGGTTTATCACTGCAATGATTAATAGGATCACAAGAAGATAAAAATTCTCTTTAATAAATTTCATCATTATTAAAGTAGTTAATATTCTTTACTTTCAATTCGTTTTATCCTTGCACCAAGAGCTTGGAGCTTTTCCTCTATCCTCTGGTATCCCCTATCCAGATGATATACTCTGAGAACCTCAGTTGCACCTTCAGCAGCAAGTCCTGCTAATACCAGGCAGGCGCTTGCACGTAAATCAGTAGACATCACCTTTGCTCCTTTTAATTTCCCTGTTCCGGTTATCATCGCTTTGTTATTATCTATATTAATATCAGCGCCCAATCTTACCAGTTCAGGCACATGATTAAAACGATCGGAATAAATGGTATCTGTTATAGTGGAATTTCCTTCGGCTAGAGACATTAATGCCATCCATTGTGCCTGCATATCGGTTGGAAAGCCAGGAAAAATTGATGTGGTTACATCAGAAGATTTTAGCTCGATATTTTCCGCATCAAGTTCTATCTCATTTTCTGAGTAGTGAATCTTACATCCAATCTCTTTTAGTTTAATAATTACGGCGTCTAACAGATGATGATCAGTATTTGTTACTTTAACTTTGCTGCGTGTAATAGCACCTGCAATGAGCAGCGTACCTGTTTCTATTCTGTCGGCAATTGTGACTACCTCTGCGGGATTTAGATCTTCAACACCTTCAATCTCGAGTTTGTTTGTTCCTATACCATCTATCTTCGCACCCATGCTTATAAGGAAGTTACAAAGTTGAGTAATTTCAGGTTCCATTGCAGCATTAAAAATAACCGAAGAACCTTTTGCAAGCACAGCCGCCATAAGTGCATTACCAGTTGCACCAACCGATGAAATATTAAAATCTATTATAGCCCCGGTAAGTCGTTTGGAATTGGCAATTACATAACCCTCGGTTATATCTATTTCAGCTCCTAAAGATTTCATAGCTTCAAGATGTAAGTTGATTGGTCTTGGTCCCCACGCACAACCGCCCGGCAATGATACTTTTGCTTTACCATATTTTGCTAATAACGAACCGAGCACGTAAACCGATGCACGCATTTTTTTTACATGCTCATAAGGTGCTTCAAAATTATTAATGGTAGCGCTATTAATTGTAAGAGAATGGTTATCGAAAGTAATTTCTGCACCAAGGTTTTTTAACAATTTTATCATTGTGTAAACATCGTTTAGCTCGGGGGTATTTTGTAAAACTGATATTCCCGATGATAAAATAGTAGCGGGCATAAGCGCCAGCGAAGAATTTTTAGCTCCGCTTATTGCTACTTTCCCGGAGAGCTTATTTCCACCTTCAATAACGAACTTATCCAATTGCAACCTCTTCCGTATTGAAAAATGAGTTGTGAAGATAATTCATTCTTAACAATTTAAATTATAGATATGATCAGGCAAAATCAATTTTATTGCTCGTACAAACAATATTTTATTAAAAACCTAGTTCTCATAGGGATAAAATGTGGAGAGTTAATTTTTAAGATGGTACTAATTTATAAATGATATCAAGTAAATGAGTATCTACAACAAGGTATTCTCTAAATTTTTAAATTTTCCCGTATTCATTCTGTGCCTATCAAGATAAACGAATAATCATCAGTTGTTTTGCGGGAACAGATCAAATTCTTAATTTTTTCTGTACAGGCATGAATATTGAGTTCCCTCATAGTTGTTTCAATTTCTTCATCACTTATAACATTAGAAACTCCATCTGTGCAAAGAAGGAACTTATACTTGTCAAATTGGTTAAAGTGCATTTTGCTCAAATCGATATCAACATCTTTAATTTCACCAAGAGCCCTTAAAATAACATTCCTATCCGCGTGATGCTCAGCCGCCTTCATAGTTAAAAAACCTTCATCAATTAATTGCTGCACCAATGAATGATCTTTTGTCATCCTATGAAGTGTTCCGTTCTTAATATTGTAAATTCGCGAATCACCGATATGTCCCCAATATGCGTTTTTTTTATGAAGAAAAAGTACATCAGCGGTTGTAACAAGAGTTTCGCTCCCTGCTAGTTCGGCAGAATATTTGCGAAGCATTTCGTTTGTTGAAGATAATGATAATTTAATTCTCTTAAGGTAATCAGGGTCATCGGAAGAACAGAAATTCTTCTGAATAGAAGCCACACATAATTTGGCAGCTATATTTGTACCGCTGCTTATTCCAACTCCATCACAAACAATGGCAAGAATACCGCCATCTACTTCATGTACTCCAATAAAATCTTCATTTGTAGGACGATCATCACCAGCTTGTGTAGTTGCAGTATATTTATAATTCATCTGTTTATAATTTTAATTTTTTTGTCAAATGGAACTCGCATAATAATCATTTTCTTATGTACAAATATTTTTATATGCTCGTGTCAATACTAGAATTTTCTGAGTTTTGAATATCTTGATTCAAGATTACGTGGAATGAACTGTACAAATATAAAATATTTAGTGATAAAATATGGTTAATTCAATTTCTATTTAGAAGAACTTGAAGCTGTTAAATGAATCACATTATCAGCTTGTAAAAGTACCCACCAGGCACTCTATGTTTGCTATACTGCTGTGCAGGTACTATATTTGTTGTTCTAAAAATCGTAGTATTTGAGTTAAAATAAAGCAATTTTGCTATTATTTTTAGAATTGTGCTGGATTATTTTAGTTGATCTTCGTTGTAAATCCAGTTTGATTACAAGCGAGAATGGCGGAATTTGGTAGACGCGCTAGATTTAGGATCTAGTACCTAACCGGTGTCGGGGTTCGAGTCCCCGTTCTCGCACGTTGTTTCCCCTAAATAAATTTTCGAGAAATAAATTAAAGTGAGATAGAATTGGAATTTAATGTAAACGATGTTAACTCATCTGAAAAAGAAGTGGAAATTACGCTTAGCTATGATGAGATAAAAGAAGAGATTGAGTTAGAAGTAAAACAACAAACGAAAAAACTACAGCTTCCCGGTTTTCGTAAAGGTAAAGTCCCCCCTTCCATGGCTAAAAAAATCTATGGTAATGCTCTTGATTATGAAGCTTCAGAAAAAGTAGCAAACAGCAGGTTTTGGGATGCAGCTAAAGAAAATAACCTAAACCCAATTGGGCAGCCGGTTATGACCAACCATGATTTTAATCCAGGAGAAAGCCTGAAGTTTAAAGTGAAGTTTGAAGTTCTGCCCATTCTTGATGTAAAAGATTATACCGGGAAAACCATCGAAGTACCTGATCTTAAAGTCTCTGATGAAGAAGTTCAAAAAGAGATTGACTACATTATAAAATCGAATTGTACTACAGAAGAGGTTGAGCAGGCAGATGATGGTAATAATTATATTCTTGATGTTGAAATGTTCAGGCTAAGTGATGATGGAACTCCGGTTGGTGATGGAAAAGGAGAAAAGCTTCAAATAGATCTATCGAAAGAAGAAATAAAACCGGAAATTTTAGAAAAAGCAAAAGGTAAAAAAGCAGGTGATTCATTTACGTTTACGTTTGATGAAGAACGTAAATTTAAAAATAAAGAGGGTAAGGAAGAGAATGTTAAGGAAACCTATCATTACAAAGCATCAGTTAATACTGTTAAAAAGATTACCTTGCCCGAACTTAATGAAGAGTTGATAAAAAAAGTTACTAAAGATAAAATCAGTAATGAGACTGACCTAAGAAATCAAATTAAAAATGACTTTAGTAATTATTACGCGCAGAAAACAGATGAGTTCACACACAGCCAGCTTATTAGTAAAATAACTAAGAGTAACGATTTCACTCCACCATCAACAATGGTTAGCAATATTCTTGAAGAGATGGTAAAAAGTGAAGAGGAGAGATTAAAAAAAGAAGGTTTACATAAATTTAGTTCAGAGGATTTGAAAAAGCATCTCCAGCCTGCTGCTGAAAAAGAAGTGAAGTGGTATCTTATTAAAAATGAAATTCTGAAAAAGGAAAATTTAGAAGTAACCGATAGTGACCTGGAGGAACTTGCTAAAAAAGATGCTGAAAAAACAGGGCTGCCTTTTGAAAAGCTTGTGAGCTATTATAAAACCTCGCAGCAAAGTGAAAGATTTCTTGATAAGAAATTACTCGACTTTCTTAAAGAAAAAAATAATATTAATAAAGTAGATCCTGAAAAGTTAGCCAAAACTGAGAAAGAGGAAAATAATGAAAAATCATCCTGATATTAAAAACCAGTTAGTACCTTACGTAATCGAGCAAACCGGGCGGGGTGAGCGTGGAATGGATATTTATTCCCGGCTGCTTAGGGAAAGGATTATTTTTATCGGCACACCTATAGACGATCATATCGCAAGTCTTACAATTGCCCAGTTAATATTTCTTGAAGCCGAAGATTCTGAAAAAGATATTAGCCTTTATATAAATTCACCTGGCGGGAGTGTTACTTCCGGTTTGGCAATTTACGATACTATGAAATATATAAAACCGGATATTTCAACTATATGTGTTGGAATGGCTGCAAGTATGGGTGCAATTCTTCTTGCAGGTGGTACCGAGGGTAAAAGATCCGCTCTCCCTAATTCAAAAATTATGATTCATCAACCATGGGTTGGCGGACTGCAGGGACAAACAGCTGATATAGAAATTCATGCAAAAGAAATGCTTAAAACCCGTGATGTGCTTTATCAAATTCTGGCAAATCATACAGGCAAATCTTTAGAAGAGATTGCTAAAGACTGCGACAGGGATTACTTCCTTACTTCCGAAGAAGCAAAAGAATATAAATTGATAGACAACGTACTCGAAAAAAGGATTAGTCTTGATAAGAAATAATTAAAAGGGGATTTCTAAATCCCCTTTTCACTCCTTCAAAATTGGTAATTAAAATTATTCTTGTTTTAACACACTGATTACTTTATCTTCCCTCTAAATTTTAATTGCTACTTAACATTTAATTTATTCCTGTAATTATTTAACTAATGATGATAGGTCACACATTTACAGATTATGTCCCGGATAATTCAGGTGACAACAGTTTTGAAAATCTGCTGAAGATATTTCTCCAGCTGATCACGATCACATCGGGAGACGTTTCAGAAACGTTGAACTGGATGAATGAACTAGACAGAAAATATAGCTTGACTGATGATGACTACGGTATGGGAAACTTTATTGAGGAATTAAAAGAGAAAGGTTTTATAAAGGAAAACGGGAATGAAAATGTTTTCCAGTTAACAGCTAAAAGTGAATTAACTATACGAAAACAATCCCTTGAAGAAATATTCGGTAAGCTCAAAAAATCTGCCCGGGGAAATCATCCAACTCCTTTTTCCGGTCATGGTGATGAATTAACTTCTGACAGGCGTGAATATAACTTCGGCGATACACTTGAGCAGATTGACATGACCGACTCGATAAAAAATGCGCAGGTAAATCACGGTATAGATGACTTTAAATTAACCGAAAAGGATTTGGAAATTGAAGAACGTGACTTTAAAGCTCTAACATCAACTGTACTTATGATCGATATATCCCATTCAATGGTTCTTTACGGAGAAGACAGGATAACACCGGCTAAAAAAGTGGCTATGGCACTATCAGAATTGATAACTTCAAAATACCCGAAAGATACACTGGATATAATTGCATTCGGTAACGATGCCTGGCCAATTGAAATTAAAGATCTCCCTTACTTAAGTGTAGGTCCTTATCACACAAATACGGTAGCAGGATTGCAATTGGCTCACGATATTCTGCGACGTAGAAAAACAAATAATAAGCAAATATTTATGATTACAGACGGCAAACCCACTTGCCTTAAAGTAGGTGCAAAATATTACAAAAACAGTTTCGGTTTAGATA
>CBEPPX010000057.1:0-8771 GCA_965511205.1 uncultured Ignavibacteriales bacterium
TCCGGAAGACCTTATACTCCTCTTGATTTCTTCGATATTTTATCAGGAAACAACGGCGGACCAAGTACTACTGGTTATGTTAATTCCCGGAATACCCCAGGTACTTTTAGGATAGATCTGAAAGTTGAAAAATCATTTGGAGTTGGCGGGCTTTTAGTTACTCCATACCTATGGATTCAAAATGTTCTGGGCAGTGAAAATGCAACAACAGTTTGGAGATCAACTGGTGATCCTCATACCACAGGATTCCTTAACACACCTGAAGGTATAGCAACTGTTAAATCTAACGGCGAAGGATATAGGCAAGATTATGAATCGCTTGAGAGAGACCCTGATAATTTTGGTATCCCTCGTTTAATTAGGCTTGGAATTAAAGTTAATCTTGGTATATAAAATTAGTTTAAATTATAATTTTAGTTATTAAATAGGGTAGTTAAAATGAGAAAAAATAAGACCTCATATTATCCTAAGTTTATCTTCTTAATAGCACTAATAGCAGTGCTGTTTATGGGCTTTATGGAAGGAGATAAAAAAGGAAATAGAAGTAATAAGCAATATACCTTAAATAAAACCACAACATCGGGTAAACAAGGTGATGCTTACAGATTCAATGTTAATAATCTTAATATTCCAATTAACAGAGTTGGTACTATTGCTGATGTTAACATCCCGCCAGATGGCACACTTGGAAGATTTGGTAATAGCTCCGTAATATTTTCTAGTGGTTTTTTCCTGAGTGGACTTACCAATGGAAACCTTTGGGCATTTGCACAAGCCAGCGCTTCTTTAATTGAAAATATGACAGCCGGAACTGTTGCAAGCGGTCCTAATGATCCCGATGCAGTTATATATGTTGTTAATGGAGAGGATGAGCCATTCGGTGCAAGCTGGCAAGATTGGAAAACCGCAGTAGACAAATTTGAAGCGGATTTCTACGATGGAGATGGTGATGGTCAATACAATCCTGTAGATTTAAATGGGAATGGTAAATGGGACCCTGATGAAGATATGCCCGATTTGCTAGGAGATGAAACCGCGTGGTGCGTATACACAGATGGACAACCGGGTGCTCAAAGAACCAGGTTTTCCGGTGTTAATCCACAAGGTGTAGAGATACGTCAAACCATATTCGGATTTGCCTCTAAAGGTGCTCTTGGTAACATGATATTTATACGGTATCGAATAAGAAATGTCGGTTTGGTAGCCAGTGTGCTTGATAGTGTTTACTTTGGTGCATGGGCAGATCCTGATCTTGGAGCACAGCATGAAGATGATTTAGTTGGTGTAGATGTTCCTCGCAATGCAGGGTTCACGTATAATGGAGATGATAACGATCCAGAATATGGAAGTCAAATACCATGTTATATGATTGATTTTTTCTCCGGTCCTAAAGCTTTCATTCCCGGAGAAACCTATGTAGACAACGACGGTGACGGAGAGTATACTGAAGGGGTTGACACGCCCTTAGATACAGCTTACAGTTTTAGAGGACAGAATCTTGGTATCAGGGAATTCCCTGGAGCTAGAAACCTTGACGTCTCATCATTCGTTCATTATATCCAATCCGATCCGCTTCGGGGTGATCCGAATGATGAGTTTGAAGCGAGACATTATATGCTTGGCAAGTTAAAATTAGGCGAAGATTTTGATCCTTGCGTTGACGCCTGGGGTGGCGTTTTTGGTATACCATGCACTGATCCAAGCATAGATATAAACTTCTGGTATTCCGGTGACCCGGTAACAAATTCTGGCTGGCTTAATACTGGTCCTATTGATCAGAGACAAATGACCAATGTTGGACCATTTCAGTTGGTTGAAGGTGAAGAAGATCTTGAAATTGTAGTTGCATATGTTATTGGTCAGGGGTCTGACAGATTAAATTCAATTACTGTTGCCCGTGGAATTGATGATGGCGCACAGTTTGTATTTGACGGTAATTTCAGGGCTCCTACACCACCGCCAACTCTTCAAGTTGAAGTTGAATCTGGTCCTGAATTTATAGATTTTTTAATACCTGTAAGCAGACAGGTTGGTTTTCTCGATCAAACAGAAGCCTGGGATAATAGATTCCATGGAATTAATGTATCAGCATATAAAACCAACTCGACACAAGAGACTGTTGGAGGCGTACAAAACATAAAACTCCACACATCTTTCCAGGCAGATAATTTTATACAGGATATATTTAAGGAAAACCAAGAAACCGGTGGTAGAGAATTACTGTTCTCCGAGACAGATTCCACAAAAAAATTAGATGTCCAAGTTTACTCGGATCCGGAATTTGGGCGTATTAGAGTTAGAGTTACAGAAGATCCATTCGATGGTAGTAATCTTGTTAAGGGAGTGCCTTATTACTTTTCATTTACTTCCTATGCTCTTAATTATGATGCACTGTTACCAATGGATGAAAATGCTACTTTTGGTGATGAGGGAGATTATTATCTATCCGCAGCAGGGTTTGTGGGTGAAGTAGAAAATATACCAAAAATAATTACCGTAGTGCTGGGTGAAGATCTCTATAATCCGCCTGTACCGATAGGTGGATCTGATCAGATAGCTGGCGCTTCACTTGGACAAGTAACCTACGATGTTGTTGACAAATTAGTATTAACCGGCAATACTTATGAAGTTACATTCCAGGTAGATAGCAGTTCTGCAGATTATGCAACATTTTGGAAGCTTGAAAATATTACAACGAGTACTGTTCTTAAAGATTCTGCTACGGAATATCTGTTCGGTTCATCTTTAATTGATCAGGAAGTAACAGAGGGATTTATCACAAAAATAGAAGAGCAAATTGCTACTATTGATGAAGTGGTATATACTCCCGACAATGCTGTTTGGTATTCCGCATTCGATTCGGTTTCTGTAACTGGTATCTGGTATGTGGGTACTGATATTCCTCAAGGTTTTAAAGTTCCAACATTCAATGAAAAAGTTGGTGAATATACTTTTGCAAACAGATTACGGAGAGTAGAATTAAGGTTTGGAGCCAACGGTGTAGGAAAAGCATATAGATATATTAATGGATATACTGGAATACCAGCATCAAACAACTATACCTTTGCACATGCACTAACATCATCTGATACTTCGGGTAAAGGTGTAATAGGTAACTGGGATGAAACCAACGACAGACCAAATGGTTTTATTGATGTTCCGTTTACCGCCTGGGTTGTTGATGAAAGGTACGGAGAAGAATTTCAGTTAGCTGTTGGTTTTGTTGAAAGACGAAATACCTCCACCTATCCTTTGGGAAATCCTGATGGTCTGTGGGACCCGGATACAACGTTAAGAGCAAATGGCGAAGTAATAGTAATATTCGATCGTCCATACGATCCAAACGGTGGACATATTGAGCTCACCGGAGGTGATTTTTCTACACCCGGTGGCACTGAAACTGTTTGGGCAGGATTAATTAACGGACCGGATATGCCTGCTGATGCACAAGGTGTAACTGAAGAACAAAGAGCTATTTTCAGTGCCAACTGGTTCAATGCAATGTACGTTGTTGGGCTTGAAAGAATAAATGAAACTGCTTTTTACACTGCTGGTGATGTACTGGCTATTCCTTTAGCAGTATATCCCTATACCGAAGCTGATGTTTATCAATTCCAAACAACCGCTGGTGGCGTATTATCCGACGATCAGGAACGTGAACTCTTTAAGAAGGTTAATGTTTACCCAAATCCTTTGTATGGGTTTAATGTAGCAACGAGCTATACAAATAGTCCTTCAGATGAACCGTTTGTAACTTTCTCTAATTTGCCGGAAGAAATAACTGTTAAGGTTTACTCACTTTCCGGACAATTATTGAGAACTCTGACTCAAGCTGATAAAACATTACCAACCTCTCCGTTTTTGAGGTGGGATTTACAGAATGAATCAGGTCTGAGAGTTGCGTCCGGGCTTTATTTGGCAATTGTATCATCACCTAGATTTGGTGAAAAAGTGCTTAAATTTTCCATAATTATGCCAGAAAAACAGATACAGAAATTTTAATGATTATTGGGCGGGATAATGTCCCGCCCGGTAAATTTTGAAATTAATAAGGAGCTTTAGAAAATGAAGAAAATATTTACTTTAATTATACTCTCAATCTTTGCCGCATCTCTTTATGCAGGTGATGTAGCAAGAAAGGGTACAACTGGTGCTGAGCAATTGTTGATACCTGTTGGAGCAAGAGGAATAGCTACTGGAGGTGCATTCGGATCAAACCTTACCGGATTGGAATCCATTTACTACAATCCTGCTGGTCTCGATATTCAACAAGGTGGAGAGGCAATATTCAGTTATATGAATTACATTGCCGATATAAATGTATCGTATTTTGGTGCATCAACCAATTTAGGAGATTTCGGTTCCATAGCTTTAACGTTTAAAACATTTGATTTTGGTGATATTCCTATAACCACTGCTGACTTTCCGGATGGAGATGGAAGAACATATTCACCATCATTTCTCACATTTGGTTTAACTTATTCAAAGCTTATTACCGATAGAATTTCGATCGGAACTAGTTTCAAACTAATTAGTGAATCGATCCAAAACACTACCGCAAATGGGCTTGCTATAGATTTTGGTGTTCAATATAAATTCGATCAGCAGCTATCATTAGGTGCTGGTTTGATGAATATTGGTCCAAATATGCAATATTCTGGTCCCGAATTGCAGCAGAGAACAGGTGTTCCCGGATCAAATCCTGGTTCGCCAACAGGAAGTTTTGAAATTGTCTCAGAAGGATTTCAAATCCCAAGTTATTTTCAATTGAGTTTATCATATGATTATAACATAAATGAGCAGAATAACTTAACACTTGGATCAGCATTTATAGCAAATAACTCTCTTGAGGATCAGTTCAATTTTGGTCTGGAATACGGATTTATGAGCACATTCTTCTTAAGGGGCGGTTATAATCTTTCCGTTGGATCCGGGACCGAGTTCGATAATAGCTCTATATATGGCTTTACTGCCGGGGCAGGTATTGCTTATGATCTTGGTGCAGATTTCGGGTTCGTGTTTGATTATGCTTTTAGAGAAGTAAAAGAATTCCCAAGTTCTAATCATGTGTTTACTATAAAAATGGCTTTCCAGTAAAAAGCTTGATATTACAGATAAAGCGCCTATCGATTTTTCAGTAGGCGCTTTTTTATTTTTTTATATAAAAATTTGGCGTTTATATGAAATCTCTATTACTACTCTTATCTTTTTTAATTGTCTTTCCCCTCTTTAGTCAGAATAAAGTAGATTTTGAATTTGATTATGCCCAATTTGGTTATGATACTACTACAAATTATGTGGAGTTTTATTATTCATTTAACCAGGCATCCTTAACTGTTGTTAGTACCGATTCTGCTGATTACATTCAGGGAATATTATATATATCAATAACCGATTCTGCAAACGGGGAGATTGTTGTTAATAATAGATGGTTGGTACCCAATACTATTCGGGATTCCAGCGATTTTAATAAAAGCCTTATTGGAGCCATTGGTTTCGTTATTGGGGAAGGTGTTTATTACTGCAATCTAAGTGGAGCAGATGCACAAGATTCGTTAAAGACGAAAACAATAGATGGTTATTTAAGGGTAAATCCTTATTTAAAACTTTCTACTTCAATGAGCGATTTGCAATTAGCTTCTAATATAATTCCACAAAGTACTAACGAATCTTCAATCTTCTACAAAAATACTTACGAAGTAACACCTATGCCTACTGCAATTTTTGGCGAAAATCAACCAGTGTTGTTTTATTATACAGAGTTATACAATCTTTCAACTGAGTCGGGCAGCAATAATCTTAGAATGGATCAGTTAGTTTTTAACAGCAGGCAACAGTTAGTTATAAATAAAAGTAAACAGATTGACAGGAAGGTAGATTCGCGTGTAGAGGTTGGCTCAGTGCATGCTTATAAACTACCAACCGATACTTACACACTAGTATGTACTTTAATTGACAGCGCTGCAAATTATGGTGTTTCATCCACAAAAAAATTCTTTGTATATAATCCTAATGTTGAATATGTAGATACATTTGTTACACAAACCTCAAGCGTTTTAAGCACTGCATTCGGTGTAATGTCTGAAGAAGAATTAGACGACCTGTATAGTAAATCGAAATATATCGCACTGCAATCTGAAAAGAATCAATATGACTTGCTAACTAATTTAGAAGGCAAGAGAGAATTTATGTTTAATTTTTGGGAAGCACGTAAAAACGACCCGCTTGTTTCAGAAAACTATTCATACGTTTCTTATATGGAGAGAGTTAAAGAAAGTAACGCTAAGTATAGTGCAATGGGTAAAAAGGGCTGGAAGACTGACAGGGGAAGAATTTATATTACGTATGGCGAACCAAATGAAATAGAACGGTATCCAAATCAACCTGAAACCAGACCATACGAAACATGGAATTATAATGATATTGAGGGCGGAGTTTACTTTATATTTGGCGACATAACAGGATTTTCAGATTTCCAATTGATTCATTCTTCTAAGCGCGGAGAGCTTAGTGATCCCTACTGGCAAAGACGGATTACAGTAAGATAAGTTAAGTTTAACTTTTTTATGATTGATTCTTCAGCCCTGCTTGCAGGGCTTTTTTATTTGCTTTATCGAAGAATAATAATTCAATTTAATTATTTTACCATTGTTTACTTATCTTTGTACACTCTTAAGAGATAATTGAAATGAAAAATCGAATAGAATATTTTTTATTTTTGCTGTTCAGTTTAACCTTCCGGTTTTTGGGGCTGAACACCTCGCGGAAACTCTCCGGTTTGCTTGCAGTCATTTTTTATTATTTCATTCCTATCAGAAAAAAAACTGTTCTCGAAAATTTAACAAATGCATTCCCCGAATATGATAAGAAGAAAATTCGAAGCATTGCCTACAATACGTACAAAAGTTTTTTAACTGCGTTTATTGAAATTCTGTATTTACCGAAAATTAGCCGGCAGGAATTAGAAGCTGCGGTTAACTGTCCGAATAAGGATTTGATTGAAACAAAATTCAATGAAGAGAAAGGAGTAATCCTGCTATCAGCACACTTTGGTAATTGGGAATATGTTGCAGCTTCCGTGGCATTACAGCTTGATCTTCCTTTCTCGGTTGTAGTTAAACCTCAGCGAAATCCTTATGTTTCTGATTGGATGAACAATGTTAGAACCAGGTGGAACAATGATATTGTGTCCCTTGGTTTATCAATTAGAAAAACTTATCAAACTCTTAAAGAAAAAAAAATAGTTGCCATGGTTGCAGATCAAAGAGGTCCGCAAGAGAGTATTAAAGTAGAATTTTTCGGAAGAAAAGTTTCAGTCCATGTGGGTCCGGCAGTGTTGGCATTAAAAACCGGTGCACCAATACTTTGCGGAATTTCTGTAAGACAAAAAGATTATAGTTACAAAATAGTAATGCACGAAATAAGCAAAGATAATTTGCCTGAAGACGATGAAGAAAAAATAATTGAGCTAAGTCAGCGTCATACTTCATATCTCGAATCGTTTATAAGAGAATACCCTGAACAGTGGCTCTGGATGCATAAAAGGTGGAAGCATTGAACCATCACCTAAATAAAATATTAGTTATACAAACTGCATATCCCGGCGATGCAATTCTTACTCTCCCAATGATTCAGCAATTGAAAAAGAGAAACGAAAATGTGTTAATTGATGTTATCTGCATTCCATCTACAAAAATAATTTTTGAAGCTTCGCCTTATATTAACTCCGTAATTGAACTTGATAAGAAAGGTAAGCATAAATCTTTATTTGCATTATATAAGTTTTCCAGGCAATTAAGAAAAAATAATTATGATGCAGTATATTCACCCCACCGTTCGCTAAGAAGTGCTTTGATAACTATGGAATTGAATGTAAGAGAAACTTATGGTTTTGATAACAGTGCTCTTAAGTTTGCTTACCGGCATATTGCTAAGTATAATTTATCAGATCATGAAGTTAAAAGGAATCTTTCGTTGATTGGCGAAAATTATTCTGACGGGGGATGGAAAATCCTGTCTGAAATTTCTATACCCGGAGAAATTAAAAGAAAAATAGATCATTTTATAAAAAATGAAATTAAAACAGAAAAAATTATTGCTGTTGCTCCTGGTTCTGTTTGGCAAACTAAAGTATTTCCAGCTGAACATTATGAAGAGATAATAAACTATTTAACAGAAGATGGTTACACCATAATTTTAATTGGAGGTGAAGCTGATAAAGGTTTGTGTGAACAAATAAAAAGCAGTTTTGATGGCAAAGTTTTAAATCTATCTGGAGATTTTTCTTTTATAGAAACCGTAGAATTACTAAAGCATGTAAAATTATTAATTTCCAACGACAGCGCTCCAACGCATTTAGGAATGTGTGCGGATATTCCTGTTTTAACAATTTATTGTTCAACCATTCCCGGTTTTGGTTTTTACCCATACAATAAACAAAGTGAGTTCATCAGTTTTAATGATCTTGATTGCAAACCATGTGGAATTCATGGTTACCGGCAATGCCCCATAAAAACATTTGATTGTGGATATAAGCTTTTGCCGGAAATGGTAATAGAAAAAATTAAAAAGCTATTAGCTTCCGATGATTAAAAACATTTTAGTAAATATAGATGATGATCCGGTTAAAGCCGTCAATTTTTCTGTCGAATTATATTTGAAAGGAGAAATTTTTATTTACCCAACAGATACAATTTATGGTGTTGGTGGAAACCCTTTTAATAAAACTGCAGTTGATAAAATTAATAAACTAAAAAGCAGAACCGAAAAAA
>CBEPPX010000058.1:0-8720 GCA_965511205.1 uncultured Ignavibacteriales bacterium
AAAATGTAGTGGTTATTCTGATTTTCTTGTAATCATTTCGCTTACAAATAATTATGCTTAAATCTTAATATTAGGAATCTCCTACAACTTTTTCAGTTACAAAATCCTTTATTACTCATAACGTAAAGCTTCAATCGGATCTAGGTTAGCAGCTTTGTAAGCTGGATAAGTTCCAAAAATTATTCCAACCATTACACAAAGCGAAATACCGATCATCACCCAATCAATAGGAATTGCAGCGTTGGCGTTAAGGAAACTTCCGGCTAAATTACCTATACCAACTCCAATAAGAATCCCAACCAATCCTCCAAACAAACACAATATTATTGCTTCAAATAAAAACTGTAAAAGAATGCTGTTCCTGCGCGCACCAATTGCTTTTCTAATACCGATTTCACGAGTTCGCTCAGTAACTGAAACGAGCATAATATTCATAATTCCAACACCTGCTGCAAGTAAAGCAATAAGCGAAACAACCAGCGCTCCAATTTTAATAGGTCCGGTTATATCATTAACCATTGTTATTAAAGATGCATTACTGAAGATTGAGAAATCATTATCCTCACCGGCTTTTACTTTTCTTATTTTTCTAAAATGCCCAATTGCCGCTTCAATAACTTCTTCATATTCTTCAACATTATATGCAGTTACCATAATGTTTACACTAGTGCTGTACTTACCGTAAAACGACTGCCACGTAGTAATTGGCATTACTACAAAATTATCATTGGATTGCCCGAACATAGTTGGTTGTCTTTCAAATACACCGATTACTCTTAATGGTTTTCCATCAACTCTAACGGTTTGACCCAGAGGATTCATATTTGGAAAAATCTTTTCAACTACATCCTGCCCAAGAATACAAACATAAGTTGAATTTCTTATGTCACTTTCTCTAAGATCCCTGCCGTCGTTGACTTTCCAGTTATTTGTACGCACTCCGTCCACAGTCTGACCTGACAGACTGATGTTTGGATTAGTCTCTTTATTACCATATTTAATAATTTTACCCATTTGCCATTGTTCTGCTCCAACGTATTTTGCCTCAGTAAGTAAGATTTTTAATCTTCTGGCTTCATCAATGGTAATATCTTTTCGATTTCTCCAGCCTCTATCCCCTCCCGGTCCTCTTGCCTGGCTGCGATCAAATTTTTCAATCTGGAATGTATTTTTATTTAGCATAGAAAGCCCGCCCTCAATACTATTCTGAAGCATCGTTATAATGGTCATTATAACAATGATAGAAAAAATACCTACTACAACACCGAGTATTGTTAAGGAAGTGCGAAGCTTATTGTTTAATATCGATTGAAACGAAATGGAAAACAGTTGATCAATTCTCATTTACTCATACCTCAATGCTTCTATAGGATCAAGATTAGCAGCTTTGTAGGCTGGATAAGTTCCAAAAATAATCCCAACCATTACGCAAAGTGAAATTCCTATTATTACCCAGTCAACAGGAATAGCAGCTTGTGCGCTAAGAAAACTTCCAGCCAGGTTACCAATGCCAACTCCAATAATTATCCCTACTATCCCTCCAAGAAAACATAAAATAATTGCTTCGATAAGAAACTGGATAAGAATGCTGTTTCTGCGTGCGCCAATTGCTTTTCTAATTCCTATTTCACGGGTTCGTTCGGTCACCGAAACCAGCATAATGTTCATAATTCCCACGCCGGCAGCTAACAGGGCAATTAACGAAACAACCAGTGCCCCGATTTTTATAGGACCTGTAATATCGTTTACAGTGGTTATCATAGATTCATTACTGAAGATAGAAAAATCATCTGGTTCTCCTGGTTCTACTTTCCTTATTTTTCTGAAATGACCAATAGCAGCATCAATTACATCCTGATATTCTTCTGAACTATGTGCAGTAACCATAATATGTGCGCTGTTATTATATTTACCATACATTGATTGCCATGTCGTAAGTGGAATCAAGACACCATTATCATTACTTTCACCAAACATTTCAGGTTGCTTTTCCAGCACTCCGATTACCCTTAAAGGCTGGTTATCTACTCGTACCATTATTCCAATAGGATTGATATGGGGGAAAATTTTATCGACGACCTCTTGCCCAATAATGCAAACATCCGTGGAATTTTGCACATCACTCTCTCTAAAATCTCGTCCATATTCAACATTAAAGTCGTTAGTACGCATCGCATCTACTGTTTGTCCGCCTACATACATATTCGGATTAGTTTCCCGGCTACTATACTTTACTACTTTTCCAAATTGCCATTGTTCAGCACCAACATATTTAGCTTGTGTAAGTACTTTCTTTAATCTGTAAGCTTCTTCAACCGTAATATTTTTACGATTTCTTTGGCTCCTATCTCGTCCATGAGTCTGAATTGCATCAAATTTTTGTATCTGGAATGTATTTTTATTAAGCATTGCCAGCCCGTTTTCGATACTGTTTTGAAGCATCGTAATTATGGTCATAATAACAATGATTGAAAAAATTCCTACAACCACACCAAGGATAGTTAAACTTGTACGAAGTTTATTGTTTAACACTGATTGAAAAGAGATTGAAAATAACTGATCAATTCTCATTTACTCATACCTTAAAGCTTCAACTGGATCTAATTTGGCAGCCATATATGCAGGTGCTATTCCCGATACTATTCCGGTAATAAGTGCAACCACAATTGCTATAATCACCGCATCAATCTGTACAGATGTTGGAATAAACTGGTTTATCATCATACTGGAAAGTACTGCCAAAAGCAATCCAACTGCTCCACCGAAGAAACATATTGTAGAAGATTCCAATAAAAATTGTGTAAGTATTGTTCTACGTTTTGCTCCAATAGCTTTTCTTATACCAATTTCCCTCGTTCTCTCTCTGACAGAAACAAACATAATATTCATAATTCCAATAGCACCTACAAATAGGGAAAGACCCGTTATAAATAATCCTGCAATTTGAATAACACCAACAACAGAATTATACTGATCCATTAAGGCTTCCTGTTGGTTAATCGAAAAATCATTTTCTTCGTTGTGCTTTAACCCGCGTACTTTTCTCATAACACTTTCGGCTTCATCTTTAGTTTCGGCAACCATACCCGGGTTGGTAGCCCTAACATTGATGGTTATACCTCTCATATGGCGTGATTCAAAATTTTTAAATATTGTACCAATTGGTATAAAAACCTGGTTATCAGGATTGAAGGGACCTAAAATAACACTTCCCTGTTCAGAAAGAACACCAATAACCTTAAAGTTAGATCCTCCGATTTTTATAGTTTTATCCATCCCATCTCCACGAGGGAAAAGGCTTTTAGCAATTTCAAATCCAATTACTGCTACGTGGCGGGAAGAATTACTTTCTATCTCGCTGTAGAACCTCCCCTGTGCGAATGTGAAATTTGTAGTCTTCACATATTCTGAAGTCGAACCGGTAAGAAAAACATTTTCTACTCTTCTATCTTTGTATTTAACAGTTCGGTTGGAATTTGTGGTTGGTGCAACAGCTAATGGGAACTTTGCTAAGTTTTTAAACTTTTCAAATTCAGCCATATCAATATTTTTTCGATTTCTCATTCTCCACCAGTCGGTGTTGGAAAACCATTCCCATTTACTGATATAAAGCACATCGGAACCAAGTGCACTTATTCCGTTCTGGAACGAATTATCAATACCTTTGATAGCAGTAGACATTAAGACAACAACCCAAATTCCTATAATAATGCCAAGCATTGTTAATATTGATCTTATTTTGTTTGCCCTGAGTGCACGAAGCGCAATAAGTAAACCTTCTTTTAATTCGAATAAAAAATTTCTCATAGTGAATATCTTTATTTATTTCTCAAAATTATTTAACTACGATTTAAATTCAACACATTAATTTATTCCGCTGAAGATTTTACCTTGCCGGTAAATCTTTTTTCAACTCTTTTATCTTCTTCAACTAATCCATCTTTTAATCTTATAATACGGGCAGCATGTTCGGCAATATATTCTTCGTGGGTAACAAGAATAATTGTATTTCCCTTTTCGTGTATCTCTTCAAGAACCTGCATAATTTCCTCACCGGTTTTTGAATCGAGATTACCGGTTGGTTCATCGGCTAAAATTATAGAAGGACTCGAAACCAGAGCCCGTGCAATTGCCACTCTTTGTCTTTGCCCGCCGGAAAGTTCATTAGGTTTGTGATGCATTCTATCTCCCAGTCCGACATCAATTAATGCCTGCTTTGCTTTTTCTCTTCTCTCAGAATATGGAAGTCCTGCATAAACTAAAGGAAGTTCGACATTATGAAGCGCATCAGAACGGGTCAAAAGATTAAATGTTTGAAAAACAAAACCGATTTCTTTGTTACGAATCTTTGCCAGTTCGTTATCGGTCATCTCGCTAACACTTACTCCCGTAAAATCATACTTACCCGAAGTTGGTGTATCCAGACAGCCAAGCATATTCATTAATGTTGACTTGCCGGAGCCGGAAGGGCCCATAATGGCAACGTATTCATTTTTATCAATCTTTAATGAAATATCCCTTAGTGCATGCACTTCTTCCAGACCCATCTGGTAAATTTTAGCTATATGTTCTATATTTATTATGTTCATATTTTATTCCGGTTTGCTTAGTTATTTTCTTCTTCACTATTTCTCTGGGAACCCTTTTTTTCTTCAACTCTTACCTTGGAACCATCCTCCAGTTCCCTTGAAATAACCCTGTAACTTCCCGAAACAACATCTTCACCGCCTTCAAGACCATCTTTAATTTCCAGGTAATTATCATCACTTATGCCTGCTTTAACCTGCATAATTTTCGATTCGCCGTTTTCAACAAGGAATACAACTTCCTGCGGTTCATTACGTTTTCCATTATTTCCATTATTCCCATTATCATTATTGTGTCCATTATTATTCTTATTGCCTGTTTCTGTTGAATCAGAAGATTCTTCAGGAAGATCTGTCCGAACAGTAACGCTTTGAATTGGGACGCTTATTACATCGAAAACGGTTTCGGTTTCAATATCAGAATTACAGGACATTCCGGGCCTTAATTTCGGATCAATATCAATCAGTTTAATCTTTACTTCGAAATTTACTACCTGTTCCTGTGTACCAAAACCGGATGATTGGGCACTGTTACCAATCTGGGAAACAACTCCTTTAAATTCCTCATCACTAAAAGCATCAACACTAACAAGCGCAGTATCACCAACCGATACAAGTACCACATCATTTTCATCCACCTCAACGACAGCTTCCATGTTCGAAAGATCGGCAACCGTCATTATATTTGTTCCCTGGCTAAATCCGCTTCCAAGAACTCGTTCGCTAAGCTCAACATTTAATTGTGTAATTGTTCCATCCATTGGTGAATATAATGTTGTCTTATAAAGTGTCTCAAGCACTTCTCTTAATTGCGCCTTGCTTTGCAATACGTTTGCTTCAGCTCCATCATAAGATGCTTTTGAAGTTAAGTAATTACTTTCCGCTGTTTCAAGTTCCGAATCGCTTGCTAATCCTTTGCTATGTAGTTCTTTCATACGGTTGTATTCAAGAGTTACCCGGTTTAGTTCGGCTTGTCTTATCCGAAGACTAGCTTCTGAAGATTTTAGATTTGCTTCCAGCCGTTCCCTTTGTGCCTGGTATTGATCTCCTTTAATTTTTATTAATAGATCACCTTTCTTTACAAAATCGCCTTCCTCTACAGGTAAAGAAATTATTTCGCCTGTAACTTCGGGAGTAATAACTACTTTAAATTCCGGATTGATTGTACCTGTGGCAGTAACTGTTTGGGTTATATCTCTTTTTTCAACCTTTTCAGTTTGAACGAGAATAATGTCTTCCTTTCCACCTCCTACCAAAGCAATAATTATCAGTATTATAACCAGCAATCCAATGCCGCCGAAGATGAATAGTTTTTTCTTTGATTTTTTCCTGTTAATCTTTGCCATTGATTTAATCTCCTATGATTAAAATTTTATTCATATTTTGTAAAATCTAATACACCAAGATTATATTTGAGCTGTTCACTAAGAACTATATAAGCAAACTGCGCATTTATAAGATCAGTTAATGCGGTTGTGTATTGGGAATTTGCAATCAATACATCAAGTAATTTACCTGAACCAAGACTATATTTTTCTTCCTCTATTTTCAAATTTTCTTCTGCCGCAAAAACATTATTTTCACTTACATTCAATGCTTTAAGAGCAGCTTGAAGATCCAGGAAGGTTGATTGTAATTCTCTTTTTATATTTCTCTCAAGATCACTTAGTTCTATTTCACTGTTCTTTGATTCAACTTCTGCAAACTGCACTCTTTCTGAAACAGACCAGCCAAGAAAGATAGGAATGTTAAGTGAAAGGCCAACTGAGAACCGTCTTGAATTATCAATTTCAGAAATCTTACTACCAAGCCAGCTAACACTACCCATAGCGGATAATGACGGCCAATGCCCGGATCGTGCTATGGTTACTCCATTCATTGAGCTTTCCAAATTCAACATGGCGCTTTTATAGTCCTTCCTTTGTTTCAATGCCTGGTTAACTAGTTCAGTTATATTCTCAAAATCTTTGGTAAAATCTGTATTTAAAATTATTTGTTCTTCATCTGTGAGTAAATACGAAAATTCATAATCTTCCAGAACATCCAGTCCTAAGTAATAAAATAAATTGATTTCTGCAGTTTCCATGCTGTTATTGGTTTTAATTATTTCCAGTTCAGCATTTCCGGTAGCAACCTCCTGCTGATAAACATCGGCAAGAGTTGCAGCGCCGAGTTTATTTCTTTCACGAATTGTTTCAAGGTTCTTTTGATTCCACTTAAGATTATCCTGTTTTACTTCTAATAGCTTGGTTGTATTAATTACATCGTAATAAAAAAACATGGTTTGAAAAATAATGTCCTGTTTTAGCCTGTCTAATGAAAGCTTTGCAGATTCCAGGTTGTTTTCACTTTGCGATAAGGTTGCGAAATTAGCAAGACCGTCAAACAACGTCCACCCGCTGCTAAACCCTGCACTGTAGTCTCTTGATTCAGAAGATACACTTATTACCGGTATGCCGCCGATGGTTTGTGTAATTAAACCATCTACATCAGAACGGTTCCAATTCCAGTTTGCCCCGGCACTTAAAGTTGGTAAAAAGTTACCCCATGCACTTTGTACACCTGATTCAAACGTTTCGAGACTGTTCTGATTTTTTAATAAAGTTGAATTTTTATGGAGCGCAATTCGAATTGCATCTTTAAGAGTTAGCTGCTGCTGTGCAAAAGATGTTGTTGATATTGTTATTAAGATTAAAACAGTTACGATGATACGCATTATTTTCTCCATTTTATTAAAACCTTTATAGCTAATATTATTAGACAAATTGAATTGGTAACTTGTTACACAAATAGCTGATAAAGTAAAATATTTTTAGTATTAGGTTAAACAACAATACAAAAATATTATTTAACTGATAGTTAAATTAAATTACTTTATAAACGGTTATATATTTACATATATGGCAATTAAATTCGCCCATAAATCAATTGCTTGATTTCTAAATAGATTTTACTTTATATTGTTTCAGTCATTTTCAAATAAATCCAAAGGATTCTGGTGTTAAAAAAAACTGCAAAATACTCTTTCTTCATTTTGACAATTGTGCTGGTTTCTTCAATAGCCCTGCCGCAAAGTTTATTGCTTGCACAAAATAATCTAAGAATTTATGAAGATATTGGCGGAGGAAGTGGAACTACTTCAACCAGCAGCGATTCTGATAACACATTTGTTTATATAGCTGGTGGTCTTCTTATTGCTGGAGTAATTGCTTATGCTTTATTTTTTAGAAAAGGAAATAATCAGAAAGAAGATTCCGATTCCACCCAAGCACTTAATCAGTTAAACCCGACTGGCAACGAGTTTTATTCCAGCAATCTTGAAAAGAAAATTACTGCTGCAAAAGAGAGTTTCCCTGTAGATATTTTGTTGGGTATAAGAAGAGAAGATGCTTTTATTTCTGATAAGACTTACATTATGGGTGTCTCGGTAAGATTTTGATAGAGAAGTAGTTTATAATTATAAGTTACATGCAGCTTAATTAATCAAAAGTCGTCTTTTATCTTTAAAAGATATTGATACGCTTCTTCATAATTGTTGCCAATTTTTCCATCAAGAATTGCATCTTCAATAGCTTGTTTTATCTCTCCAACTTTTTTTGAAGGTTTAAGATTACACACTTCCATAATGGTTTCTCCCTTAACCGGAGATTGGAATGCGCGCAGTTCATCCTTTTCCTGAACCATTAAAACCTTTTTCATTACCCGGTCGTAATTACTTAAATACTTGCTTACTTTTGCTGGATTTTTGCTTGTGATATCTGCCCTGCACAAAGTAATCAACTCTTCAAGTTCATCGCCTGCAGACACGATCAATCTTCTAACTGCAGAATCTGTAACCTCTTCGCTTACAAGTGCAATTGGTCTTAAATGAAGGCGAATCATTTTTTCAATATATTCAAGCTTGTTCATGGGAAGTTTCATTCTTCTGAAAATCAGCTTCATCATCCTTGCGCCAATTTCATCATGCCCGTGGAATGTCCAGCCGGTTCCCTCTACAAACTTTTTCGTTTCCGGTTTTGCGATATCGTGTACCAGCGCTGCAAATCGTAACCAAACATTTTCCGATTTTTCAGCAGTATTATCAACAACTTTGCAGGTATGTAAAAAAACATCTTTGTGATGATAATCTTTACG